>JAFSZJ010000104.1 GCA_017458965.1 Kiritimatiellia bacterium
CCCCACGCCCCTGGCTGGCTCCGCGAGAAGCGTGCCGCCATTCGGAGGAGCCTATGGGGAATCGGGCGTTCCCTGGCGGCGGACATTTCCTCCGCCTCGATGACAGATCTTTCCCGTCAGGTTCTGGAGGCTGCGAACGCCATCCGCGACGAGCCAGTGCCGGAGAAGAGGTCCTTCGACCATTACGACATCTACTAACCCCAACCAGCGCCATGCGCTTTGGTGGGCGCGGTTCGCCCGCCAAAGCGTCCGGCAAGGAAAGGCCAACCATGAAACTCGGAATAATCAGGAACAGGTGCGCGGAGGAGGACTTCGCGTTCGTCAAGGGCAAGGGTCTCGACTTCATCGAGGTCTGCCTCAACTTCGCCAAGGATTCTGAAGGGTGGATAGCCCGCAAGGACGAGATCGCCGCGCTCATCAAGAAGTACGACATCCCCATCCTTTCGTGCGGCCGCTGGAACGGCGACAGCTTCCCGCTGGACGACGCCGGCAACATCCGCCAGGAGGCCTTGGACGAGGCCAAGCGCAACATCAAGGCCTGCTCCAAGATCGGCTGCCCCGTCTATCACTGCGGCTGCAACCGCGTCGAAGGCATGTCTCTCTTCCGCAACTACGAGGCCGCGATCAAGTGGTTCGGCACGCTCATAGACTTCGCCCGCCCCCTCGGCGTCAAGGTCTCCTGCTACAACTGCCACTGGAACAGCTTCATCGACAACATGACCGCATGGGAGATCGTCCTTGGCGAGCTTCCCGAACTCGGCATCAAGTTCGACGCCTCGCACTCCGTCTCCGGCGGACGCGACTACATGGAGGAGATGCGCCTTTGGGCCGATCGCTTCTACCATGTGCATGTCAAGGGCGCCCTCCGCGTCAACGGACAGTATGTCGATGATCCTCCCGCCGGCCTCGACCAGCTCAACTGGCATGCCATCCTCGGCATGCTCTACAAGGCCAAGTACGACGGCACGCTCTCCATCGAGCCGCACTCCGCCACCTGGCAGGGCGAACTCGGCGATCGCGGCATAGACCTCACGATCCGCTACATCCGTTCGCTGATGGTCTAAGGACTTGAGGTCGCAAAGCAAAAGGTCGGAGGTCGTATGGTTGAAGACGTGTCAACGGCGACCTCCGACTTGATTGATGAGTCCGCGCAGCCCATGCCAATGGCGGAGCTGCGCGAACTCTTTCATTCTCTCTCCCCTGAAGAGTTCCGCCCCCTTGCGCGTCGCCAGGAGATAGCAAGATGGCGCCAGACGAACCGCTTCTGCGGCGTTTGCGGCGCCGGAATGCGCCGCCACGACAACCCGGTGGAGCGCGCGATGGTATGCCCATCATGCGGCCATGTCGCGTACCCCGCCATCACGCCGGCGGTGATCGTCCTTGTCGAGAACGACGGCCGGATACTCCTCCAGCGCAACTCCCACTACGGCGTGTCGTACTGGTCGCTCGTCGCCGGCTTCGTCGATCCCGGCGAGAACTTCGAGGAGGCTGTCCGCCGCGAGATACGCGAGGAAGCCTCCATCGAGGTCCGTGACATAAGGTACTTCGGCTCCCAGTGCTGGCCGTTCCCGTCCAACATGATGGTCGGTTTCCGCGCTGCCTACGCCTCCGGGACCCTATGCCCAGACGGCGAGGAGGTCATCGAATCCGGCTGGTTCGGTCCTGACGAACTCCCACCGATACCGCGTCCCCATTCGCTCGCCCGCCGCCTCATCGACGCCTGGCTCACAGAGAGACGGGTGCAGGGGAGTAGATGAGAACGAACTCGCGCCGCAACTAGAGCGGCGCCTCGATTAGTTGGCCGCGAGCGCAATCACGCATTGATGTGTGCGCGGCGAGACGCCGCACCTCCGGAACTCTGCAAGGTCAACTTGCCTAGCGGGCGGCGAGGGCGTGGCGCAGGAGGTCGTCGGGACGCGAGGCGTCGGCGCCGGCGTCCAGCGCGGCCTGCACCATCTTGGCCGCCACATCCTGGGCGAAGCCGAGCTGGGACAGGGCGAGGATGGTGTCGTGCAGCGCGGCGTCGTTCTTGCCGTCCTTCGATGGCGTCGAAAGCGCCTCAAGCGGGTTGATGCGGCCGCGAAGCTCTACGATTATGCGTTCGGCGGTCTTCTTGCCTATGCCCTTGACCGAGCCGAGGCGCTTGGCGTCGCCGTCCGCGACGCATCGTTTGAAGTCCTGCGACGTCATGCCGCCAAGGACGCAAATGGCAAGTTTCGGACCTACGCCGTTTACCGCTAGCAGCATGTCGAATATGGCTCGGTCATCCTTGGAGGAGAAGCCGAAGAGCTGCTCGTCGTCCTGCCGCACGACATGCCTGACGAAAAGGCGGCACTCGGAGCCGACGGATGGCAGATCGTTGTAGGTGCCAAGCGGTATCGACGCTTCGTACCCTACGCCGCCGCACTCGATGACGACATAGCCGGGTGTCTTCTCAAGTATCGTTCCATGAAGGCTGGCGATCATGGTCTTGTCTCCAGTGTGATGGCGTGGTGGGGTAGGGGATGCGGTTATGCGTCATGCTGCACGTTGACACCGTGCATGGCGGCATATTCGGCGAACTCCTTCGCGCCCATGTAGCGTGCCATCAGCTTGGGGTCGCTCTTTGGGAGCTCAACGTCGATGAGGCCGTCGAGGCTGAAGTTGAAGTCCGGGTCGACGTCGAAGGCGAGGAAGCGTCCTCCGAGCTTGAGATACTGGCGCATCAGGATCGGAATGCCCTTCTGGTCGCTCTCGATGTCCTGCACGAGGCGCGAGACGGTATCCAGGTCGCCGACGTACGGGTCGAAGTCGTGGCGGTTCCATTCGGTGCGTCCGGGCCGTTTCATCTTGCGATGGCGGGGGCGGACAAGCTTGGCGAGATCCCGGGCGAAGTTCGTGAGGCTGAGGGAGCGCAGTATGAGGTTGCGCGACGCATCGAGGTAGGCGTTGGAGATGCTGACGGGACCGAAGAGATTGACGTAGCGCGGGTTCCTGCGGACGAAGGCGCAGATGCCCCGCCACAACATCAGCAGGGGGCTGAACGCGCGCTGGTATTCGGTGCGCACCCATGCGCGGCCAAGTTCAAGTGCCGGTTGTATTCGGTCCAGCAGCCTGTCGTCGTACTTGTAGCACGATGCGGTGTAAAGCCCCTTGTAGCCCATCTTGGCGCAGATGAGATCCGCCTCGCCGACGCGGTATGCGCCGATGATCTCCCTTGTCGCTGAGTTCCAGATGAAGATGTGGAGATAGTACTCGTCGTACTGGTCGATGTCGAGGGGGCGGTTGGTGCCCTCGCCAACGGCGCGGTAGGTGACCTCGCGCAGTCGGCCGATCTCGCGCATGCATTCCGGTATCTGCGGGGTGCGGGCGGCGAAGACCGAGAACTCCTTAGTTTTGTAAAGGAGCGCGTCAGGCGGCAGCGCCGAGATTTCCGCCTCCAGCACGTCCGGAGACACCGGATCGATTATCGGATCCTGTTCCGGCGTCCCGCGTTGCTTGGCCAGGATATGGGAAAGGAGCGTCTTGCGTTTCGGCGGCTTTGCGGACTCCCTTTCGCCAAGGACATAGGTGTGGAGTCGGAGGAAGTTGATCAGTTCCTCGTCCGTGGCGTACTGCTCCATCTCCTTGGGGGAGATCGGCTGCCCCATCTCGGCATGGATCGTGCGGTTGCGCTTGTTGACGAACTGCTTCGGGAGAAGGATGGTGCGGAGGCGCGGATGGATAAGTCCGGCCATGTTGAAAAGCGCGCCATTGTGACCGGAGAAGAATACCGGCAGGACCGTCGCGCCGGTCCTTCGGATTATCCGGGCGATGGTCGGGCTCCAGGCCGGGTCGCGGACCCTGCCAGTGCGAACGTCAACGCTCGACACCTCTCCCGACGGGAAGACTGCGAGTGCATGGCCCTCTTCGACCCATTTGATGCTCGAGCGCATGGCGGCCAGGTTCTCTCGCTTTGCCTCGGCACCGCCGAAGGGGTTGACGAAGAAGAACCATTCCCGGATGTCCGGCATCATCGAGAGAATGAAGTTGGCCATGATGCGGCAGTCTGGGCGCAGACGCTGCATCATAGAGATCATCAGTAGTCCTTCTATGCCGCCGAAAGGATGGTTGGCCACGATCACTAGCGGACCCTTGTCCGGAAACACGAAACCTTCCTGTGAACTGACCTCAAGCTTGACGTTCATGATGTCGAGCACCTTGTCGGTGAAGGATTGCTCACCATCCGCGTCGCTGGCGGCGCCGTATAGACGGTTCAGTTCAGGAAAGCAAAGGGCGCGCTCGATCACCGGACGCGAGAGCCCCGCGCCGGCCCTAAGCACGGGGTTGGATATACGGGAGGTGTCGAGCTTGAAAGGTCTGTTCTCTTCAGCCATGCATGTATCATACCCCGAATCGGTTGCCGTTGCAAGCCGGAGAAGAGGAGAAGAGATGAGAGATGAAAGATGAAAGAGTAAAGATGAGAGATGGAAGATGAAAGTGGAGAGTGGAAAGTGAAGAGTGGAAAGTGGAGAGTGGAAAGTGGAGAGTGGAAAGTGGAGAGTGGAAAGTGGAGAGTGGAAAGTTGAGAGTGGAAAGTGGAAAGTGGAAAG
>JAFSZJ010000015.1 GCA_017458965.1 Kiritimatiellia bacterium
ACTCTCCACTCTCCACTTTCCACTCTCCACTTTCCATTTTCCACTCTCCACTCTCCACTTTCCACTCTCCACTTTCCACTTTGCACTCTTCACTCTCCACTCTCCACTCCCCATGTCGCCGGACGGCGAGGCGAGGCTTCTCCCTCATAGAGCTGATGGTGGCCGTATCGATCATGATGCTTCTGGCGGGCGTGGCGACGGTCTCATACATGAAGTTCCTCTCAAGGGCGCGTGTGGCGCGGGCATCGTCCGACATTTCCGCGATCAAGGCCGCGCTCGACGCCTATAAGCTCGACAACCACGCCTACCCCACCACGCGACAGGGACTCGCCGCCCTGATCGAGAAGCCGTCAGCCCCGCCGGTCCCGCAACGCTGGGACGGACCGTATCTCCAGGACGGACTCCCGCAGGATCCATGGGGCGGCGAATACGTCTACTTCATACCCGGGCGCGATGGCCAGACGCTTGAGGTGGTATCGTATGGCGCCGACGGCCAGCCCGGAGGCGACGGCGAGGACGCTGACATCCCATAGGGCCACGCCGCAGGAAGATGATCGAATTCCAGGACGTATCCGTGCATTTCGGCACGCAGGATGTCATATCCGGCGTGAACCTTCGCGTGGCGGCCGGAGAGCGCATAGGCGTTGTAGGCCCGAACGGGGCCGGAAAAAGTACGCTCTTCCAGCTCATCCTTGGCCACCTCGAGCCTGATCACGGGCGTGTGACAGTCGAAAAGGGCGTCGCGATCGGCCATGTCCGCCAGCACCCGGAACCGTCCGACGACCAGGAGACCCTCCTCCAGTACTCCATGCGCGGCATACCCCGTTTCCATGACATGGAGGCCCGCATCGCGGAACTGCATCGGCAGATCGACGAGTCGGAGGCCGGTCCCGCACGCGAGAGGCTCCTTGCAAGACTGGGCGAGGCGCAGTCGGAGTTCGAGCACCTAGGCGGCTATGACCTTGAGACACGCGTAAAGGAGGCCCTTGGAGGACTCGGCTTCCCGATCGAGGATTTCTCAAGGCGCTTCGCCACTTTCAGCGGAGGATGGCGCATGAGGGCCGAGCTTGCGAGGATCCTCGCCTCGAAACCCGACCTCCTGCTCCTCGACGAGCCATCCAACTATCTGGACGTACCGGCCGTCGAATGGCTCCGGCGGTTCCTGCAGCCGTACGAGGGCACGCTCCTGATAATCTCGCACGACCGCTACCTCCTGCGCTCGCTGGCGAAGACGACGGTCGAAGTCGATGCCGGCGGCGTCACCCGCTACTCCGGCGACTTCGACTACTACATGGCCGAGCGCGATCGTCGCATCGCTACCCTCGTCGCGGCCAAGGCGAACCAGGACAGGCAGCGCGGGCAGCTTGAGCGCTTCGTCGAGCGCTTCAAGGCGAAGGCGACGAAGGCCTCCCAAGCGCAGAGCCGCATCAAGCAACTTGAGAAGATGGAGGAGATACGCCTCCCGAAGCGGGCGCGATCCTCCGGCAGGATGCGCCTCATGCCCGCCCCGCATTGCGGAGCGGAGGTGATGCGTCTCGAGGACGTCTCGTTCGCCTACTCCTCGGAATTGCGCCCCGTGCTGCGCGAGGTGTCGCTCCGCATCAACCGCGGCGACAAAATCGGCCTCGTCGGCTTCAACGGCATGGGTAAGACGACTCTGCTCCGCGTCCTCGCCGGCGTCCGCGAGCCGACGTCCGGCACACGCGTCGAAGGCCACAAGGTGCGCATAGGCTACCAGTCGCAGGAGTTCGCCGAGACGATCCCCGGCGAGATCACCGTCATCGGCCTGGCAAAGCGCGTCGCCCCGTCATGGACGGAGAAGGACCTCCGCTCGCTCCTCGGCGGATTCGGCTTCACGACAGAGGACATCGACAAACGCGCCGAGGTCCTCAGCGGCGGCGAGCGCATCCGCCTCGCGTTCCTGAAGCTTTTCCTCGAGGAGCCGAACTTCCTCCTGCTCGACGAGCCGACCACGCATCTCGATCTGGAGGGACGGCAGTCGCTTGAGACAGCCCTCCGCGAGTACGACGGCACGATCTGCTTCGTCAGCCACGACATCGAGTTCGTCCGAGCCATCGCCACGTCCATAATCGCCATAGGCCCGGAGGGCGTCACCACATATCCGGGCACATACGACGAGTTCCGCGACTTCCTCGCCCGCAAGGCGGGCGCCGCAGGAGTCCAGACACCGCAGGCCGCACGGCAACGCGCTCCCGGCCAACAGCCACAAGACGCGCAGGAGACCGACGACCAATCTGCGAGGATGTCGTCAAAGGAGCTTCGCAAGGCCCGCGCTGACCAGCGCGCGCGGCTCCAGGCCAAGACCGCCCCGCTAAGGAGGCGCGTCGAGGCCGCCGAAAAGCGGATAGAGGTGCTTGAGGCCGAGGAGAAGGAGCTCTCCGCCATCCTTGCCTCTGGCGCCCCGGACATCGACTACGCGGCCACGGGGTCGCGCCTACGCGCCGTCCAGTTCGACCTCGGCAAGATCTCCCTTGAGTGGGAGGAGGCCGCCACGGAACTCGAACGGATCAAGCAGGAGCTCGAGTAGGCTACGACAGGGGGGCTCAACCGCATCGGCTCTAGATCCGCCAACCGAAGAGGCCGAGATTGCGGCAGATCTCGGAGAAGAGCAGCAGGGTGATGAGAATCGGCGCCACGTACTTGACCATCATGCGGTAAAGGCCGACGGCGGTGAAACGATGGCCGGTCGCCTCAACCTCTTTCTCCACAAGGGCCGGCTTGACTATCCAGCCGATGAAGACGCATGTCACGACCGCCACAATGGGCATAAGCACTGCGTTGGTGATGAAGTCGAAGAAGTCGAGGAACGGCATCTTGAACAGCGTCACGCTGCTCCAAGCTCCGTATCCGAGAGCGCTGAAGACCGAAAGGAAGGCTATCACGAAGAACGTGAAGAAGGTCGCGTTGACGCGCTTCATCCCCAGGAGGTCGCACACCGACGCGACGCACGCCTCGTAGAGGGATATGGCAGAAGTAAGCGCGGCGAAGGTGACTAGAAGGAAGAAGACCGCCCCCACCAAGGCGCCGGCGGAGCCGAAGTCCGCGAAGACCTTCGGAAGCGTTATGAACATGAGGCCGGGGCCTGCGTTCATGGCGTCGCGGATGGGGGTGCCGGTCTTGACGGCGAACATGTACACGACCGGGATGATCATGAGGCCGGCGATGACGGCGATGAGGGTGTCGAACAGCTCGATCCGGCGGACCGACTTCTCGATCGAATCCTCGCGGCGCATGTAGGAGCCGTATGTGATCATGATGCCCATGGCCAGCGAGAGCGAATAGAACATCTGCCCCATCGCGCCAAGGACCGTCTTCGCGAGCTGCATCCACGAGAACACACGGACATGCTCACCAGAGGCGGCAACCGCGTCAACGCGGAGGGCATCCATGTTCGGGACGAGGTAGTAGCGTATCCCGTCGGCCGAGCCCGGCTGGCAGCAGACGTACACGGCGATGCCAACGGCCAGAATGAAGAGCACGGGCATGAGGACGACGTTCGACTTTTCGATGCCGTTCTTGACGCCAAGCGCGATGATGACCGCGCATAGCAGGATGAAGATGGCGCCGTAGCCGAACGGCGCGAATGGCGAGGATATGAAGCCGGAGAAGAAGGCGCCTGAATCGGCAAGCGCAGTCGAGGCCGACGCGCTGCCGCACGCGATCTTGAGGTAGGTCCAGAAGTACTTGAGGACCCAGCCGCCAATAACGCAGTAGTATGGCACGATCAGCATGGGGATGATCGTGCCGAGAAGGCCTATGAACCCGAATCCGGGGCGAAGGCGCGAATATGCGGTGAGCTGGCTCTGCCGCGTCATGCGCCCGATCGATATCTCGGTGACCATGAGGGTGAAGCCCAGCGTCACCACCAGGAGCAGGTACAAGAGAATGAAGGTTCCGCCGCCGTACTGTGCGGCGAGGTACGGGAAGCGCCAGAGGTTCCCCAGCCCTATGGCAGAGGCTGCGGCGGCGAGGATGAATGCGAACTGCCCCGACCATGAGGCGCGGTTGGAATGTCCGTCCGATGAGTTCATGCCTATTATCCTACTACTTTTTGCCCTGGCCCAGGATGGCGTCTGACAGCATCGCGCCGTTAAGCGGCTTGAGGAGGATATCGTCGAATCCCATTTCGGCGGCCTTGCCTCTCAGCTTCACGTCCGCCGTGACGGCGATGACGCGCAACGAGGAGAGAGTGGGGTTGGAGCGTATTGCCTTGAGCAGATCTTCGCCGTTGAAGTTGGGCATCCAGATGTCCGTGAGGACAAGGTCGAATGGCTTGGCATCGGGTGCCTGGAGGATGTCGAGCGCGATGCGTCCGTCCGCCGCCGTCACGATGTCGAAATCGCCGACATGCCTGAGAAGCGATGCGAGGACGGCCAGATTGATGCTGGAGTCATCGGCGATCAGTATTCGGCGGTGGCTGCGGCCGCCAGCAACCTGCCCGACTTCCGGCATCTCCGTCTGCGCATCGTCCGCGACGACCTGCTCGGCGGCGTTCGGCACGTCCGCCACCTTCACGTCCGGCAGGATTACGGAGAAGGTCGAGGATGTCGTTGACGAGGCCAAGCAAGGTCTTGCCGCTGACCATGATGGAGTCTAGGGCGTCCTTGCGCTCCTCCTCGGTCTCGCAGCCGTCTCTGAGCAGTTCCGAAAAGCCGAGGATGGCGTTCAGCGGCGTGCGGATGTCATGGCTCACCGTAGCGAAGAACAGGCTTTTGGCGTTGGCGGCTTCGCGGTCCGTTTCGCGCTCGCGGCGGCGGATGACGAAGAAGAGCGCCAGCATGAGGGCCAGCACCGATACCGTGATGGCCGTCTGCACATAGTTGTTGATCAGGATGTCGCGGGTGAGATGCGTCTGTCCGCCGCGAAGACTGTCGCGCAGATCGTCCCCATGGTGCCCGCTGGAGGCGCCACCTTCCGCCAGCTCAGCCTGGCAGACGGAATCATGGCGGCTGACGATGTCGTCGAACGCCTTCTCCGTCATCTCGTACGTCAGCTGTCTGCCCCATGTGGCGGACAGGATGATCACCGAGGCGAAGAGGGACAGCCACACGACCGGGGACCTGCCGAAGCGGCGATGGCGGTCGCGGCGGAAGACGGCCAGGAACACGAGAAGTCCCACTATGCACCAGACGATAAGGACGAAGTACGATTCCGTCGCCATTGTCTTATGGTCGGCCGAGAGGTTCGGCAGGATGAAGTGCAGGACGATCGCGACGGAAAGCACAAGACCGAAGAGGCCCGTCGCCTGATGGAACCGGTCGCCCTCGCGGCGGGCCGTGCGCATCGTCGCGGCCGAGGTGTTGGCGTAGGCGACCGCCGCGCCGACGAGCGCGAGCTGGACAACGATTCCGATGACCGTCTCGCCAAGCAGGAATACGGGGAGCGAGGTGCAGGCGATCGCCACAATGGCGTTTCGCGGGGCTCCGTCGGAGTTCTCCCGCGCGAACCATTCCGGCAGGGCCTGGTCCTCGGCCATGGCGGCCAGCAGGCGGCTCGGGGCTACGGTGTTGCCGATGAGGTTGGTGAAGATGGCCGATATGAACGTGGCCGCCACGACAATGCGCCCGCATCCGGTGAAACTGCGGCCGACTGTCTCGAAGGCGGTGTCCTGCGGCATGGAGAGGTTGGCGACGGCCACCTCCCATGTCGGTCCGGCCAGGTTCGGGAGCAGGACCGGGATGAGCGTGAGAAGCGCGTACGCGACGAAAGTGGTCACCACCGCGGCGATCATGACGCCAAGGGATTTGCCAAGCGGGAAGCGGAACTCCGCCGACGAGTGCGATATCGATTCGAACCCCATGAAGATCCACGGAGCAAGGGCGACGATGCCGAGTATCTGCGCGAACGGGCCGCCATGTCCGCGGGCGAAGGCCGGTGCCATCGTCGGCAATCCGCCCTGATGCCTGCACACGGCCGCGGCGAACGCCGCGATGATGCATGCCACGAACACTAGCGCAAGGACGGTCTGCGCATGGCCAGCCAGACGGCGGCGGCAGCAGATGGTCGCGGCGATGGCGATCGCGGCGCCGGCCAGCAGTATGTGGACGAAGCAGACCTCGTAGCCCGCGATCGTGTAGTGGAACAGGAAGTGGAATCCAAGCCCCCAGACATGCTGGACGAAGTAAGCCAACACGGCCGCGGCCATCCATGTGATCGCCGTGTAGGCGAAGCAGAGGAACCAGGCGCTTATGAAGCCATGGTCGGCGCCGAACGTCTTCGTCGCGTAGGCATAGACGCCCCCAGGTCCGGGATGGCGCTTGATCATGAAGCCGTAGTTGACAGCGACTACGACCATCGCTAGGGCGCCGACCATGAGCCCGATTATCGTCCCCACCGGCCCGGCCTTGGGGAGGAAGGTGTCCCATGGAAGGACATACGAGTCCCAGCCCAGCGCACAGCCGAATGCGAGCGCCCACGCCGCGAGAAGTGAGAGGTGTTGTTTCCGCAACATAGTAGAACCACGACCCAGAATGTTGTTTCATGTAGCACTTCCGCAGCCATCGAAAGCGGTATCATTGAACCCATGACCGACATATCCCCTACCCCATCGCAGACCGTTTACGGCGGATCGGCGTCGACTGAGCCGAAGTTCGCCTGGCGCGGCCACATGCTGGATGTGAGCCGCCATTTCTTCACGGTCGAGGACATCATGCGGACGCTCGACCTCATGCACGAGTTCGGCCTCAACGTCTTCCACTGGCACTTGACGGACGGCAGCGGCTGGAGGCTCCAGATCGACCGATATCCCAAGCTGACCACTGTCGGCGCCGTCCGCAAGGCCAGCACGAAACGCACGACCACGATGGGCCTCGACGTCGTCGACGGCGACTACGGTCCGTTCTTCTACACGAAGGACCAGGTCCGTGAAATCGTCCGCCATGCGTCCGGACTTGGCATCCGCGTGATACCGGAGATCGAGATCCCCGGCCACTCCGGCGCGGCGATCGGCGCCTACCCCGAACTCGGCTGCACCGGGCGGTGGAACTGCGGCGAATACTGCCTAGGCAAGGAATCGACCTTCGAGTTCCTCAGGAACGTCCTGGACGAGGTGATCGAGCTCTTCCCCGACGAGGTGGTCCACATCGGAGGCGACGAGTGCGCGGGAGTCCACTGGAAGGACTGCCACGACTGCCAGGCCCGCATCCGCGAGCTCGGGCTCAAGGACACCCACGACCTTCAGGGCTGGGCGACGAAGCGTTTCGCCGACTATCTCGAGAGCAAGGGCCGCCGGCTCATGGGCTGGGACGAACTCGCTACCTGGGACGACCTTCCGAGGAGCGTCATCGTCCAGAGCTACCGCGGCGCATCCTACGGCGTCGCCGCCGCGAAGAAGGGCTTCGACGTGGTGATGAGCCCCGACACTTTCTGCTACCTGGACTATGTCCAGGGTCTCGCGGACGACCCCGAGGAGTACCAGCCCTTCGGCGTCCTACTCGATGTCGCCAGGATCGCGCGTTTCGACCCTTGCGCGGACGTCCCGGAGGATTGCCGCCATCACATCCTTGGCGGACAGGGCAACCTCTGGACGGAGCTCGTCCCCGACCGCAGGGCCGCCGAGTGGCGCACCTGGCCGCGCCTGGCGGCGATCGCGGACGTCCTATGGAACGGCCCGGCGAATGACTTGCCCGCGTTCATGCGCCGCATGCAGGCGATCCGCGACGACCTCGTCGGGCGCGGCGTGAACGCCGCCCCGCTCGGCCCGCTCTTCAAGCCCGTTCCCGACCTCCTGCCCGGCGCCCGATACGAGTCGGTCAAGGCCGACAACGGCAAGCGCCTTGATTTCGCCAAGATGCTCGACAACCCCCTCGACTTCAGCGTCCTGCGCTTCGACCCAGATGACAAGGACGATTCGTTCCGACACGTCTTCGCGACACGGGATCCCTCCATGGCCAAGGGGACCTACCGTCTCGACATGAACTTCGACCGCATCTCGATGTCCGCGCCAGACGACGAGGGATTCGAACGCGGCCTCGCGCAGATGCGCGCCCTCGCCCGCCGCAAGCGCGGCGGCGTGATGGAGTTCACTGGCACCGTCATCGTGGGCGGTCCGGCTTACGCATGAGGATGAATATGGACGCGGATCAGAAAATCGAAGAGCTCGCGGACGGATCGTCGGTCAGCCACGGGATACGCACGTCCGTCTTCGACCCGCGCGATTTCGGCGCGAAGGGCGACGGGCTTGCCAAGGACACCGCCGCTATCCAGCGCGCGATCGACGAATGCTCGCGCTTCGGCGGCGGCAGGGTGGTGCTATCGCGGGGCAGGTTCCTCTCCGGGATGGTCTCTCTCAAGGACGGCGTGGACCTCCACATCGACGCAAGCGCCGTCCTGCTCGGTTCCGAGGACGACGCCGACTTCCCGACCAACGCGCCCAGCGCCATCCTCGACCCGTGCAAGACATGCCGCGGCCGTACCACCGCCCTCGTCGTCGCCGACGGCTGCCGCAATGTCGCTCTAACCGGACGCGGACGGATCGACTGCAACGGCATGGCGTATGTGCAGCTATCCAACAGCCGCGGCTACGGCTACGAGAACGAGGGCAACGCAGGCGACGACGCGAAGCCGCTCGGGGACGACGAGTGGGTGAACTGGAGATACCGTCGCATCCCGGGCAAGCTCGGTCCACCGCGGATGGTCCTGTTCGCCGGTTGCCAGGACGTGCTGGTGGAGGACGTGTCGCTTGTCAATCCCGCCGCCGGCTGGGGCTACTGGGTGACCGGCTGCGAACGCGTCGTCTTCGAGCGCGCCAAGGTGCTGGCCAACCCCGACATGCCGAACAACGATGGCATCCACCTCAATGCGTCAACGGACATCTCGATCTCCAACTGCCGCATCGTCGCCGGCGACGACGCGATCGTCGTCAGGTGCAACAACCGTCCGTTCCGCGACGGACTCAACCGCGTATGCGAGCGGGTGACGGTGTCGAACTGCCAGCTGAC
Organism: Kiritimatiellia bacterium; assembly: GCA_017458965.1. GTDB lineage: Bacteria > Verrucomicrobiota > Kiritimatiellia > RFP12 > JAAYLN01 > RGIG3612. Next base: position 8,961 of record JAFSZJ010000015.1, read on the forward strand.
GAGCCACGCGAACGCCATCCGCATCGGCTGGCTCAACGACGGCGTGGTGAGGAACTGCGTATTCACCAACCTCGCCGTGACCGACTCGGCCTGCGGCATCGGCATCGATCTGCCGCCGTTCGAGAAGGGCATGGACGACTACGGACGCGAGGCGTCGCTCTACGAGAACCTGGTCTTCTCGACCATCGTCATGGACCGCGTCTACTCCTCGCCCGTGCGCTTCGACATCACCGGCGAGGAAGCCACGCGCATGGAGGCGATCCGCGCGATCACCTTCTCCGACATCCGCGCCCGCGCCTACAAGTTCCCTGATCTGCGCGCCGGCGGCGGACGCGCCGTGGAGGATGTCGTCTTCCGCGGTTGCGCGTTCACCCGCTGCGCCGACGGCGCCTTCCCGGGCGACTGGCGGCAGAAGGGCGCCGCGTACTGGTGGAACGAGGGACGCGAGGACTTCCCCGGGCTGAAAGGCGTGAGGTACGAGGGTTGCACCTTCACCGATGAGGCGGCGAAACGCGCGCCTTCCACGGACTCCTTCGAGTAGCACGGGTTGTTGTCGCAGCTCCCAGAATTGCGATGATCAGATACAGGCCTGAAGGTCGGGACTTTTGAATTCCGGCCGCCCCAACGACCCAATGGCGGAATGGCTTGGTGGTAAAATGTCCGACATGGAGAAATACTTGAACAACGCGAATCTAAAAGTCGAGGCACTGGCGGACAACATCGTGCGCGTCCGCATGGCGCGCGACGGAAGGTGGCCGGAGTCGGCCATGAACCGCTATGGGGTCATCGCCGATAGGCCGGTACGCGCGGGGCGCGACTCGCTGGTTTTCAGCAAGGTCGCGCCTGGCTACCACTCGAAGGTCGCAGGCGTGGCGGTCAAAATCATTGGCATGCCGCCCAGCACCGTCGTCTTCATGCGTTGACGTATCTGCCCGGCAGAAATCAGAACACCCCCCTTACGTAATCCTTCGCAATGGAGACGGAAATCCCTATGGCAGTTCGCCGCATCTTCATAGACCGCGATCCGGGGGGCGGATCCCCGGATGACGACGGACGCCGCCGCGTTTGGCTTGCGAAATGGATCCGCGCGGCGGGCGACAATGGCCTTTGCCCCGGCGTGTGGGCCTTCCGCCGGCGCTTCAAACTCGAGTCGTCCGCGACCCTGCGTCTCCATGTCACCGCCGACCAGCGCTACGACCTGTGGATCGACGGCGCATGGGCTGGTTTTGGTAGCGAGCGCGGCCTTCACAACTCCTGGTTCTACGAGAGCTACGAGGTGGACCTCGCGGCGGGATGCCACGTTATCGTGGCGCGCGTGTGGTGGACTGGCGAGGCGTCCCCGATGACGCACACCGGCCACGCGACCGCCGACCGCCCCGGCTTCCTGCTCCATGCCGAGGAGCCATTCGACAGGACGATAGATACCGCGCCGGAGACATGGGAGGCACTACCGCTGGCCGGATATTCGCTTCTCAACCCATGGGACCAGTACGAGGGCGTCTATGTGGAGGTCGGAGCCCGCACGAAACTTGATGGCCGGTCACACCCCTGGGGCTTCGAGGCCGGCGAGTGCGACGGCTGGACGCCGGCGGTCGCGAACGGGCTTCCGCTTCGCTTCAGGGCGACGCCGACATTCGTCGGCAAATGGCATTGCCTGACGCCCGGCACACTGCCGCCGATGCGGCAGTCGCGCGGCCCTTGCGGCGAAGTGCGCTTTGCGGTCGCGTTGCCCTTGGACAAGACCGGTGCACCTGGCGGCAGTCCGGCGGATTTCGGGCGCGACCCCGTATGCGTCGCGGCGTCCGACAGGGCGCTTGCGCAAGCCTGGGGCGCCATGCTTGCGGGCAATGGCGGGCCGGTAATCATCCCGGCCCGTTCGGCGCAGCGCATTATTGTTGACTTCGGCACCTATGTCTGCGCATTCCCGCGCGTCGTCCTGTCCGGTGGCGGCGGGGCCGACATCTCGGTGCGCTGGGCCGAGGCGCTTCTGAAGGATCCGGCCGGCATAGCCAAAGGCCGGCGCGACGACATCGACGGCAAGTATTTCAGGGGGCTCGCGGATATTTTCGTGGCGGATGGCGGGGCGCATCGCCAGTTTGAATCGCTCTGGTTCGAGGCAGGCAGGTTCGCCGAAATCGTGGTGCGGACGGCCGACGAGCCGCTGGCGGTCGAGTCGCTGTCGCTGCGGGAGACGCACTACCCGATCGACTGGGCGTATCGCTTTGAAACGGACGACTCGCGCTGGGCGGCGGCGCTGCCGATCATGGGGCGCACGCTTGAGATGTGCTCCCATGAGAGCTATTTCGACTGCCCCTACTATGAGCAGCTCATGTACGGCGGGGACACGCGCCTTGAGGTGCTGGCGACATACGCGACCACGCGCGACGACCGTCTTCCGCGCAAGGCGATGGTTGTTTTTGATCGAACGCGATCCGAAGCCGGCTTTACCCTTTCCCGCCAGTCCCCTGACGAGCCGCTTGTCATCCCCACCTACGCGCTCCACTTCGTCCAGATGGTCGCCGATTACGCGCTATGGCGCGGCGACAGGGATTTCGTCCGCAAACGGCTAAGCGGCGTACGCGCCGTTCTCCAGGCCTGGGGCGAGCGCATTGGCGTGGACGGCCTTGTGCGCAACCCGCTCGGCTGGAACTTCATCGACTGGAACCCGACATGGGAGGGGGGCGTCCAGCCGAATGGAGGAATCGGATGCGTGAGCCCGGTGAACAACCTGCACTTCGCATGGACGCTGAAAATGGCGGCGGACGTGGAGGACTGGGTGGGCGATCCCGAATTCTCCGCCTGGGACCGGCGCCAGGCGGAGCGCATAGGCCGTGCGGTCGTGGCGGCATACTGGGACGAAGATCGGCATCTTTTCGCGGAGGACGAGTCGCACACCCGCTTCATCGAGCATACGCAGTGCATGGCCGCCCTTGGCGGGTTTGTGCCACAGGGTGCCGACGAGGCGTTTGGCGAGTCGCTTGCGACGGCGCCAGACCTGGACCGGGCATCGGTCTATTACCGCTCATACCTGATCGACGCCTTTCGCGCGTTGCGCCGCCCGCTCGACATGCACCGATGCTTCGACCTCTGGTTCACGCTTAAGCCGCTTGGTCTGCGTACGGTCCTTGAACAGCCGGAACCTTCCCGCTCCGACTGCCATGCCTGGGGCTCGCACCCGATGTACCACGCCATAGCGTCCGTGGCTGGGATCCGGCCAGCGGCGCCAGGTTTCGCGTCCGTGCTGATTGAGCCGCTTCCGGGTCCGCTTAGGCGCCTGCGCTGCGAAGTCCCGCATCCGTCTGGCGGTGCCGTATCGCTTGACATCGCGCTTGAGAACGGTCATTGGATCGGCGCGGCCGAAACTCCGAAGGGCACCCCGGCGACGCTCATCCTGAACGGCAAGACGCATACCTGGCCCGGCGGCCCAATCAGCATTGCCTAGAGCGGAGGACCCGACCATGAACGCAACGATTTCGCGGGAACCGTCCTTGGTTGACGACTGGAGACCGGCGGCGCGATGGCGGGGCTTCAACCTTCTTGGGATGTTTCGCTGCCCAACAACGGGTCTGGCCCCAGACCCAAGGGTTGACGGCCATTTCCCCGAGTGGGAGTTCCAGGCGCTTGCCGACTGGGGTTTCAACTTCGCTCGCCTTCCCATCGACTACCGCATCCTCGTCAGGGGCGACAGCTGGACCAACATCGACGAAGGCCAGATGGCGAAGGTCGACGAGGCGATTGAGTTCGGGCGCCGGTACGGCATCCATGTGCAGATCGCGCTCCACCGCATTCCCGGATACTGCATCCTCGACGAGACCGAGGCGTTCCCGCTCGGCACGAGTCCCGTGGCGCAGGAGGCCGCGTGCGAGATGTGGGCCGCGTTCGCAAAGCGCTGGAAGGGTGTTCCGAACGAAGTCCTTTCCTTCAATCTCTTCAACGAGCCCTACCGACACACGGCGGGCACGAACTACCTCCCGCTCTGCAAGAAGCTCATCAAGGCCATCAGGGATGTCGATCCCGGCCGCTTCATCATGGTGGACGGCAACGAATGCGCGGGAGAACCGGTGCCGGAACTCTACGATGTTCCGTCCGTCGGGCAGGCATTCCGCGGCTACACCCCGCATGCGGTGACGCATTACGGGGCTGAATTCATCGGCGGAATCCCGAAGACTGCGCCGACATGGCCTCTTGCGCCGGGATATGCCAGCGGATGGCTTATGGAGACGCCGGAGGCAACGGTCGCGAAGTACCAAAGCGCGCTCGACGCGGGCGAATTCTGCATGGTCGGGGAGTTCGGATGCCGTGCAAGCACGCCCCATGCCGTCGCCCTCGCCTGGATGGAGCATTGCCTCCGGCTATGGCAGTCAAAGAACCTTGGCTGGGCGCTCTGGAACCTGAAGGGCGTCTTCGGCGTACTCGATTCGGGACGTGGCGACGTCGCCTACGAGGACTTCAATGGACACCAGCTCGATCGCGAAATGCTTGAGCTACTTAGGTCGTTCTAGCGAATGAAAGCTATGACTGCATATTCGTTGGTGACGCGGGACGGACGTAGGCTCGTATCGCGAGAAGAGGATGGCAGGACGGTATTTGAACTGGTCGCCGTCGATGCGCTTCCGGCTGGTCTGCCACCCGTCCGCCAATGGACGATCTACGGCGTCAAGTCCGCCCATTCCGACCTTGGCCTCCATCGCTCCAACTACATCCAGCGCAAGGGCTCCGTGCGGCGGCTCGAACTCGCGAAGGAGCTTTTCGACGCGGACCGGCGCCCGGACTCCGACCCTGCGGCATTCCGATATGTGCAGGAAGGCTGGTGGGGATGGTTCAACTACCTGGCGGAGCGCGGCGAGGATAAGACGCGCGCCGATTTCGCGGACCTTCTTCGGCGCGGACGGCTTGACATCGGTCTTTCGCTCTGCGGCGGCACGACTCATATCTTCGGCTACGAGGAACTGTCGCGTTCGCTCTATCCGCTCCGCGAATTGCGGTCGAAGTGGGGCGTCGAAGGGCATACCTCGCAGCTTGTCGACAATCCAGGGGTATCGTCCGCCGTCATCGACCCGTATGTCGATGCTGGCATCGACAACCTAGTGTTCTGGCCGAACGGGTGGGTGCTTGAGCAACTTTGCTGCGGCGGGTCGCCGAACCGCATGAAGATCCGCTTCGCCCCGGGCACGGACCATCCGCCCGTCTTCTGGTGGGAGGCGCCAAGCGGCAACCGGTTGCTTGTATGGTCCGGGTCCCACTACATCGGAGGCGGGCAATTCGGTCTCTCGACGGCCTTCATCGACAAGCCGTCCCATCCCCAGCCCGATAAGGCCGAGGTCCCGCCCGCCGACTGGGAACCCGACATGGAGCGGATGGAACGCGCGACTGCGGCGACGCTGGCGAGCCTTGAGCAGACGGTTCCGTATGATGTATGGCTCTTCCCCGACTACCATGACGACGAGATCCCGTCCACGCGCCTCGCGGACGCCTTCGCGAAGTGGAACGAGAAGTGGGCGACGCCCGTCTTCCGCACGGTCGGCCGCCTCGACGACCCCTTCGACCGCCTGCGCGAAAGGTTCGCGGACAAGATCCCCGTCGTGCGCGGCGACATCTCCTGCGCCTGGGACCGGACGCTTCCGGCCGTGGCGGAACTGCTGGCGGACAAGCTCGCGGCGGACCGGCGGCTGCCACTTGCTGAGGCGCGCGCCACCGTCGCCGCCGTGAAGGCCGGCGCCGCCTTCCCGCACGACGACATCGCGCACGGCTACGAGGCGCTTCTCCTGAATGACGACCACTCCTACGGATTCAGCGGCTATTCGGGACGGCGCTGCTACGACACCTGGGCGCAGCACCGTGACTGGATCGAGACGGCCGCCCGCATGGCGAAGTAATGGTTCACCAAAACGGAGTATTTTCCTTTATGGTGGTAACCAAAACGGAGAGCTGTCCATTTTGGTGTTGACGCTGCAATGCGTATCCGATAATATCAGTAGCATGAACTCATCATACCAAAGCCGCGTTTACGATGCGATCATCAGGGATCATCTGGCTGAAAACAGACAGATGGTTTTTCTTTCCGGCCCTCGTCAATGCGGGAAGACCACACTTGCGAGGAGCATTTCGGAAATCTACCTGAACTGGGATGACGCCGATATCCGCAAGACTGTTCTGTCCGGGCAGAGGGACACAGCTGCCCGCATCGGACTGGATGCACTGTCCGGGAAAAAGCGAGTTGTGGTTTTCGACGAGCTTCACAAGTACCCTCGTTGGAAAAACTTTCTTAAAGGTTTCTTTGATCTTTACGGAGACGAAACCAAAATCATCGCCACGGGTTCGGCAAAGATGAATATCTACAAGCGCGGCGGTGACAGCCTGATGGGGCGCTACTTCCCATACAGAATGCATCCGCTGTCCGTGGCGGAACTTGTTGACGCATCCCTGCCTCCAGAATCGCTGATTCGCGCCCCGCGTCCAGTGCCAGATGACGGGTGGAAGGCGCTTTGCCGCTTTGGGGGCTTCCCTGAGCCCTTCACGCGCCGTAGTCCAAGATTTTCGCGCAGATGGACCGACATGCGACTTGAACAGCTCATGCATGAAGACGTAAGGACTGTGGCCCAGGTCCACGAGGTTGAGCAAATCAGGCTCCTTGCCGAAATTCTCATGCGCAGATCGGGAGAGCAATTGTCCTGGGTTTCGCTGGCGACAGACTTGTCTGCCGACCCTAAATCGGCCAAGAAGTGGACCGAAATCCTCGAGTACCTGTACTTTGGATTTGAAATCAAGCCATGGAAGCGCAACATCGCCGATGCACTGCGGAAAACCCCGAAATGGTACCTTAGAGATTGGTCTGGAATTGATGACATCGGGAAGCGCAACGAGACCATGACGGCATGCCACCTTTTAAAGGCGGTCGAGGCCTGGACGGATTTGGGATACGGGCGATTTGATTTATGGTATATACGCGACAAGCAGAAACGTGAAGTTGATTTCCTTGTCACCCGCGACGGAAATCCGTGGTTTTTGGCGGAGGTCAAGACCTCCGCGGCAACCCCGTCGCGGGCACTTGCCCACTTTCAATCTGCAACAGGATCCGATCATGCATTTCAGGTTGTTTTTGAAATGCCGTACGTCGGCGCCGACTGCTTCTCTCGGAAAACCCCTGTTGCCGTTCCAGCCAGGACATTCTTCTCACAACTTGTCTAAAATGGATGCATCCAATGTGCGAACGTACAGACGTATTGGAGAACAAGTGGTATCGGATGGCCGTCAATGCGCGCGGCGAGATAGAGTCCATATACGACAAGGACCTCGGACGCGAGCTGCTGGATGGCGTCGCGAACCGGCTTCTCTACACGCGCGACGGCTACCGCACCTGGAGCGACACCGAGGAGCTTGGCGGAAAGATCGCGCAGACCGTCGCGCTCGACAAGGACGAGAAGCGCATCGTCATCGAGGACACGATAACCGACGCCTCCGACCTCTGGAACACGGACCGCTTCCACCGCTACGGCCACTACGCATTCCCGTTCAAGGTGGAGAACCCGCGCTTCTATTCGCAGCTGAACGGTCCCGTCATCGACGCTCACGAAGGCGTGACGCCGCATGTGCAGGATACCTTTTCGTGCATACGCGACTGGTGTGCGGTCGAGAACGACGAGTTCGGCATCGCGCTCGTCCAGCCTGACACCTGCATAGTCGAATACGGGCTTCTCCACAAGACGGACGCCTACTGCCGAGAGGGCCGTCCTGCGTCCGGCCACATCTACCCCCATGTCTTCGCGGACGGGCTGCAGTACCAGCTCGACCGTCCTCCGTCGTTCCGCTTCCGCTTCATCCTGACATCGTACGCGGGCTCATGGCGTGACGCGCACATCCCGGCCTTCGCGGCGCGTCAGGTCGGGTCGCTCGCGGCGGACGGCGATATAGCCGCGCTCGTCCGCGCCGACCAGCCCAATGTCGAGCTTGTGGCGCTCAAACGGGCGGAGGACGGAGACGGCCTGATTGCGCGCTTCCGCGAGACGGAAGGGCGCGCGACGCGGGCGAAGGTCGTGCAGACGCTTGTCGCGAATGCGCGCATTTCGCGCACGACCGTGCTGGAGGGGCCGCCAAAGGGAAAGGCATCCGTCGCGGACGGCGTGGATTTCCTACCTTTCGAGACGGTGACGCTGCGCCTGTCGGGCGACTTGCCTGCATTGAAGACGGCTCCGGCAAAGGAGCCGTGGACAGGACTCCTGATCCGTCCTCGGGTCTTCCCCGGAGGCAAGGGCGGGACGACATATCTCCTCTGGGGGACGGACGACGCGGCCGACTTCGACCACTACGAACTCTACCGTGACGGACACCTGCTCGCCACCGTTGAAAACGAAATAGACGAGGGCATCCCCTACCGCAATGCGCGCTACGAGGACAAGACCGCGACCGGACCCCACCGGTACGAGATCCGCTCGATCTACAAAGACGGACGCAAAGGGCCGATGGTTCTGGCAAAATCGAACAATGAGTTTGGAGATGATGGATACCATGGAGCTTGACGGTGGCGCCAAGTACCGCGAGGTCTCGAACGCGCTGAGGAAGGAGATCCTTGCCGGAAAGTACGCCCCCGGGTCGAGGTTCCCGTCGTTGAAGATGCTTTGCCGCAGGTTCGGCGTGTCGTACTTGACGGCGGTCAAGGTGCAGAAGTCGCTCAAGGAACTCGGGCTCGTGAAGTCGCGCAATGGCGCCGGCACCTTCGTGGCGCGTCGTCTTACCTCCATCGGGCTGATCGTGCCGATGCTGAAGCAGTCGGAGATCTATCCACCCATCTGCCAGGAGTTTTCGCGCCTCTGCCTCGAAAAGGGCGTATCAATCGATTTCGCGGACATATCGGCCATACGCTCCGACAAAGTGCATCCCGTCGTCGTCGCGGCCGCCAGGCGCATGGCGTCGGGAGGCGTGTCGGGCGTGGTGTTCCATCCCGTCGATTTCGGCGACGACGCGGCAAAGACGAACCGCGAGGTGCTACGCATCTTCAAGGCGGCGGACATCCCAGTCGTCATACTCGACACCGACATGGCGGCGGAGCCGGGGGAGGATCGCTTCGACTTCGTGGGCGTCGACAATTTCGAGATCGGCCGGTTCGCCGGCCGCCATGTCATCGAGCGCGGCGCGAAGAAGGTGGCGTTCGTGGCATACGCGGACATGAGCGACAACGTCCGCCGACGGCTGGACGGGCTGCTCGCGGCAATCGCGCAGAAGCGGGGCGCAAGGTTCGCCGGGGACAGCATCTATCTCCGGGACTACGCCGCGCTGGCGGACAAATGGAGGCGAAGACCGCCAGACGCGGTGGTCTGCTCGAGCGACATCGCCGCCGCGAACGTGCTGAAGCTGCTGCGCCGGATCGGGAAGAGATGCCCGCAGGATATCCTGGTGACCGGCGTGAACGACGTGGAGCTCGCCACGCTCGTGTCGCCGACGATCACGACGGTTCGCCAGCCATGCGCCGAGCTCGCCGCCGCGACTCTCGAGACCCTCTTCTGGCGGTTCGACAACCCGGACAAGGAGAAGCGCCGCCTCATGGTTGCCGCCGAACTCGTCGTCCGCGAATCGACGCTGCGCTGAGCAAAAACCGCTATATATAGGCATCCTCCAGCCTGCGCGAAAGCAGTAGAATTTTAGCGTCATGGGAGGATCAGCATCGTTTTCAACCGCCATGGCGCCCGCCTTGGGAGACCTTGCCGTGTGCGTCGGGCCTAACCCCGTCATTCCGTTTTTCGCGGTCACGGGGCGCCCCACCGACGCCGCAATCGCACACAAGGTCGCCGCGCTCAAGGCGGACGGCTTCGACCAGTTCCTCATCTACGCCCGCAGCGGCCTCAAATTCAAGTACATGGGAGAGGAATGGCTGCACGTCGTCGAAACGCTCTGCCATGAGGCCGAACAGAGCGGCATGAAGGTGTGGCTATACGACGAGTACAACTGGCCTAGCGGCACCTGCAAGGGGCGCGTCCCCGCCGCTGACGAGCGTTTCCGCTACAGCGAGTGGGCGGTATTTCCAAAGCCAGAAGGCGGTTTCCGCTGGGAAATCGCCATGGCGCCGCAGGGCTGGGTGAACGTATGCGAGCCGGAGGCCGTCCGCCTCTTCATCAAGATGACGCACGAGGTGTACGAAAAGCGCCTCGCGCGTTACTTCGCTTCCAAAACGATTGCCGGCATCTTCACCGATGAACCTGGCCATCCGGTCGACGTTACCGTCGAGCCGGGCTCCCGCGCGCATTTCCGCCGCTGGATCGGCATGGAGGACGAATACCGCGCCGAGACGGGGCGCGACTTCCGCGCCGATGTCGAGGGTTTTCTCGCGGGTAGCGGCTCCCCCGAGGTGTGGGCCATCTACGGGAAGCTGATGGGACGGCGCTTCCGCACTGCGTACTTCGACCAGATCCGCGCCTGGTGCGACCGGATGGGCATCCTCCTCACAGGGCACATGATCAACGAGCACGGGCTCTGGGGCGCATGCCTTTGCAACGGCGATCCGCTTCTGGCCATCAAGGGCGAGTCGCTTCCGGGCATTGACGAGATCTTTTCATGGGCAAGCCTGGGCAAAGGCTACGACATGCGGAGAAGCGAGCCGGAATGGCTCACATTCGCCACGGCGCAGCATGCGACCTCGCGCAACGGGCGCGGAGGCCTCGTCGAACTCTTCGCCTGCGGCCCAAACGACATGACGGCGGCGCGGATGCGCCAGATGATTTGGACGGCAGCGCTGCACGGGATCGACCACTATCTTGTGTGCATGCAGGTCATGGACCATCGCGGGCTCGTCGAGAAGCACGGCTACCTTTCGCCGCTTATGGGAGGACAGCCATGGCACGGGGAGCTGGCCAACTTCTTCGCCGACGCGAAGCGCGCGGCGCGGCTCGCCCGCCGCCGGGACGCGGTGTGCCAGGTGGCCGTGCGCTATCCGCGCCGCGAGGGTTCGATCGCGTGTCTCGCGCAGTGGAGCTGTCCGAGGGTCGAGTGGCTTCTGCGCGAGTTGGACGGCCGGCAGATCTCGGTCGACCTGCTCGCCGAAGACGAGCCGTCCGATCTGCCGATCGTCTTCGAGGCGCAGGGGAACGGCTTTGTCGATGCGAAGAGCGGTACGGCTTTCACCGACATGAAGGAAGCCGCGCTTTGGACCTGGGAGCGCACGGAGCGGCGCGTCCGCTTTCTGGAGCAGGACGGCTCGCCGGCCGACGGACTTGTCGTCCGCGAGTGGGCCGACGGCACGATCGCCGCGCTCGATCTCATGTGCGATGGCCCGCGCCAGCTTGTCGCCGTATCGGGCGATGTCCGCCGCCCCTGCGCGATCCCGTCGCGCGGCGTGCTGGTGCTTGGTCCCGGCGAACTGCCGCCCGCGCCAGCCGCGCAAAGTGGTGCGCCGCTCAAACTCGGGGACCTCGCCTACGCGCTCGACCGAGACCCCGTATTCCGCATGCCCTTCGCGTCGGACGGCACGGCGCGCTTCATGATCGCGGAAGGCGTCCGCGACTTGCGGCTCGTCCTGAGAACCTGCGCGATGTCCTATGCCGTGACGGCCTCGGGGCGTCCCGTGGACGACGGCGAGGCCGAACCGCCAGGCGAGCAAGTCCTCCGGCACATGGCGACGCCATACAGTTTCGAGCTGGACGGCAAGCCCATCGCCGCGGAGCGTCCCTGCATGTCGCTGCCGGTCGAGTTCCGTCCGCTCTACGCCGAGACGGCCCCGCTCGAACTCGCGCCTGGCGAACATGTCCTGCGCCTCGTTTCAGGCGAGGCGGATGTCAACTACTTCCTGCCGGCCGCCTTCGCGGCGGGGGCGTTCGCGGAGAAGGGCGGCGGTCTTTCCCCGCTTCCTGCGACGCTGGCGCCGGGCGCCGTGGCGGCGCAAGGCCTTTCGGGCTTCTGCGGCGCGGTCACATACACGCTCGACGACATGGAAATCCCGAATGGCGCGTCCGCGCTTGAGCTGGACGTCGGCAACGCCTTCGCGCATGTGCGCTGGAACGGCGCGGATCTCGGCACGCGCGCATGGGCGCCGTATGTCTGGACGCTGCCGGCCGGCGCGGCGGCGCGCGGACGCCTCGAGGTGACGGTGTACACGCACATCTGGAACATCTTCGGTGACCACGACCGCCCGGACGCGAACTGGGACATGAAGTTCTGGACCCCCCAGCACGACGAAGATTCCGCCCCGGGACTCTTCGCCGTGAATTTTGGTAGATTTGAAAAGGAGAAACAACCATGAAAAAGACGCCATTCATCGCTTCGGCCCTGCTGCTTGCGGCCGTGTCGTTGCCGCAGGCGACATTTGGCCAGGCCGCGCAACGCGAGGTGCGGATCGCCGCCGTCAATTCGGCGGGCGGCGTGGTGACGTCTGTGACCTTGGCCGTGTCGGCGGGAGCGGACGAGATATCCCTCTATGCCGTGCATGGGGCCGAGGACAGGGGTTCGGACATGAACGCCTGGGATGCCGTTGATTCCGTGGCCACCATCCCTGCGAGCGAGAGCGAGCAGACTTTCACCTATACCATCGTCCGCCCGCATGACGCCTTCTATCGCTTCATGCTGGCCGCATTCACTCCCCCGTTCAAGAAGCAGCTCGCCTTCCTCAATTCAACCGGCTCGCAGTTTTTCATTCTCGGCGACAAGTGCCCCAACCAAAACTGGCGCGTCACGGCGGATGTCAGCTTCAACTCTTTTGTCTCAGGAAACAACCAGGCCTATTGGGGTGCCAGAAAGGCGGCAGGGGTCTCTGCCTTCCTCTGCCTGTGCGAGAGCAACAACAAGCTTCGCTTTGACACGGCCGGCGGAATGCCGGCCTACTACGGCACACAGTATCGGCGTTATCAGATCGACCAGTCGAATCAAGGCGTGTCCCTTGTCTGGGATGGCGGGTCCGACTCGGTAAATGTCAGTAGCGCCTCCTTCACTTCGCCCTGCCCGATGGGGCTCTTCGCCGTCAACTCCAACGGATCGGCCACCTCGCTGAATCGAGGTCAGATGACCCTCTACAGTTTCCGCGTGTGGACTAACCGGACGGATGCCGCCTCGCTCATCTACGACCTCGTCCCCTGCGTGAAAAACGACGACACGGTGACGCTCTACAATCGCGTGGACGGGAGCTTCCTGTCGCCGGCCGCCGGGTCTTTCACCTACGCCGAGGCCGATGTCGTGGCGCCGACTGTTGGCGACTTGACGGTTGGCTCCTGCACGGATCTTTTGAATGCCGACAAGCAAATCACATCGGCGTCCGTTGTCAGGCGCGATGGCGTACCGACGGCAAAGCTTGCCGTCACCACAGGCTTTGAGGCGAATACCGTCATAGTCGCGTATGGGTATGAGGATGCCGGGGAAAACCCAGCGCATTGGGACAACTGCGCGATCCTGGGCACCGTCGCCGCCGATGCGACTTCGTTCTCGGCAGCCGTCCCCTTCGAATGGAGCAAGGCGGTTCGTTGCGCCCGCTTCTTCACGGTGCCGCAATCGCAGACGCTTGGCGACAAGGTCCTCAGGTCCACTGGATCGCAGTATATCGTGACGGACTATACGGCGACCAGCAACACGATGGTAGAGGCAAGGGTGGCATTCATCGACACCGTGTCGGAAGTGGTGGCCCTGTGGACTGGCCGGGAGAGCTCAAGTTCACGGTCCTTTGGCATGTTGCTTCACAAGGAGGACAGCTGGCAGACCTGCCAGCTCAGAGTCGATTACGGAGGGAAGGTGCATTACATGGTAAAAAGCGGGATCAACGCCGGCGACACCATTCACACGGTCTCGATGGGCGGCGGGCAGTTCGTCTATGATGGCGCAACAAACTCGTTCGACACTACTACCAAGCCGTTGACCACTGCCGGCGCGCCGCTGACGTTCTTCGCCATGAACACCTTGGGCACGATAGCCTACATCTCGCGCGTCGCGTTCGCAGATGTGAAAATCTGGTCCGACTACGCGGACGAGACATCCATTGTCCGGCATCTGGTGCCTGGGACAAGGGACGGCAAATGCGGCTTCCTCGACACTCTTGAAGGCGGCAAGTTCTATCCCAACTCCGCCGAAGGAGACGACGACTTCGAAGTCCTCTACACCAACCTGCGCAGCATCCTCAGCATGTCGGAGCTGTGCCGCGGCACTGGAGGTACGGTCATCGTCGTCCGCTAGCGCCGCTTGCGCGTACTGTAAGACCTTCGTTCCCATTGGATGCGACTTTTTTTCCTGCGTATGCACACTCTGCCGCGAATCTGAAAATTTTGGATCCCAATCCCGAAATATTATAATAATTCTGGATTTGACTCCCGGAAACTTGAATGATAAAATCCTTTCCGAGGGTTTGAAGAATGTTCATCAATCGCGAGATCAACGAATTCTTCGCCAGACGAATGTTTGGCGGCAAGGTACTCGTTGTCTATGGACCTCGACAGTCCGGCAAGACGACGGCCATCGAGCATTATCTTGACATCTCCGGTCTTGCCAGCGAGACGGTGACGTTCAACGGCGACGAAACCGCAGACCGCCAGTTGCTGGCCGATATTTCGCCCGAACGGCTGAAATTGTTGATCGGCGGCAAGAAAGTGGTGTTCATCGACGAGGCTCAAAAGGTACCAGGCATAGGATTGGTTCTGAAAAGGCTCCATGACAAGGTGAAAGATATCCAGGCAATCGCTTCGGGTTCCTCAAGTGAGGCCTTGGCGGAGCAGACAGAGGAGCCGCTCACTGGCCGGAAATTCGAATACACGCTTCTTCCGCCTTCCTTTGCTGAACTTTCAGCCATCTCCTCACCCGTCGAGGAGATGCGCGAACGGGAGCGTAGGCTTATGTACGGGTCGTATCCGGATGTCGTCACGCATCCTGGGGATGAGGTCGCCAGGATTCGGGAAATCGGTAAGGGCTACCTCTACAAGGACATCCTCATGCACGATGAAATCAAACGCCCTGAATTGCTGGACAAGTTGTTGCGCGCGCTGGCATTCCAGATCGGTCAGGAGGTGTCCTTCAACGAAATCGCGCAGTTGGTCGGATGCGACGTCAAGACAGCCGCGAAATATATCGACATCCTTGAAAAGGCGTTCGTCGTGTTCCGGTTGGGAAGCTATTCGCGGAATTTGCGCAACGAGTTGAAGAAGAGCCGCAAGGTCTTCTTTTGCGACTGCGGAATCAGGAACTACGTACTTGGTGACTGGCGTCCACTAGCCCAGCGAGATCCGACAGACGCTGGCCGACTTTGGGAGAATTATTTCATTTCGGAACGGCGCAAGCGGATTCTCGTCGACACGCCCGAGACCCGAATTTTTTTCTGGCGGACGGCACAGCGTCAGGAAGTGGATTTGGTGGAGGAGACGGCGGACGGTCTGAAGGCGTACGAGTTGAAGTGGAATCCATTAAAGGCGCGGGATGCTATCAGCGCGACTTTCAGGAGCGCCTACCCGAATGCGCTTTGTTTCGGAGTCTCCCCGGAAAACTGCGCCGAATTCCTGTGCGGATGGAAGCGATGAAGCGTTTATCATACGGATTCAATCTGCTGGGGATGTTCTGCCAGACGAAGATGGCGGAGGGCGACAAGCGCATCTTCGGCCACTTTCCGGAGGACCGGTTCCAATGGATGCACGAGTGGGGCTTCAACTTCGCGCGCCTGCCGCTCGATTACCGGTTCTTCGTAGAGAAGGACGACTGGATGAAGCCGGTCGAGTCGCAGCTGGTGAAGCTCGACGAGGCGGTGCGGTACGGGAAGAAGTACGGCATCCACATCCAGATCAACTTCCACCGCGCCCCCGGCTACTGCTGCAACGCGCCGCAGGAGCCGAAGTCGCTTTTCCACGATCCCGAGCCGCTCGCCGCCTTTACAAACCTGTGGGCTGTCCTGGCGCGGCGCTACCGCGGCATCCCGAACGAGGAGTTGTCGTTTGGCCTCGTGAACGAGCCGGCGGCTGTGGAGCCATACGGCGGGACGCCGTCCAGCTACGCCGCCGTGGCGCGGGCGGGAATCGCTGCTATCCGCTCCGTCGACCAGAGCCGCTTCGTGATGTCCGACGGCTGGCGCTGGGGCAAGGAGCCGACGATGGAGCTCCACCCCTTCGGCCCGGCGACGGGCGAGTCGATTCACTGCTACGAGCCGCAGTTGCTCACGCACTACAAGGTCACCAACCCGGAAAAGCAGGTCTGGCCGTGCCCGCCCTGGCCCCTCGAGGGCTGGACGGACGGTGTCGAGTGGCTGGAGCGATATGTCGTCAAGCTGTGGCAGCCGGCCATCGACGACGGCACCTTCATCCACGCAGGCGAGCTTGGCTGCCAACAGGGCAATGTGCCGCACGCGACCTACCTCGCCTGGCTTGAGGACACGCTGGAGATGTGCCGGCGCCACGGCTGGGGCTGGGCGCTCTGGAACCTCGACGGCACGTTCGGCATACTCGACACGCCCCGCACCGACTGCCAGTTCGTTGATTTCCACGGCCACAGGCTCGACCAAAAGGCACTGGACCTGCTGCTGAAGTACGCAAAGCCACGCTAACCAGCCATGACACTCGTTGAATTCGTCCCGCCCAAGCCGCATCCCTTGTGGAAGCTCTGCCTCCAGATGGGGATAACGGATGTCATCATCAAGGTGAACCCCACGCTTACGGGTCTGCCCGACCCGTGGCGGCATGAGACTCTCGCCCGCATCGTGGGAGGCCTGAAGATCGCCGGCCTGAAGGTCGTCGGACTCGAGGGCGACCCCTTCGACATGAGCCCGATCAAGGAGTATGGGGAACGGGGAACGGGAAACGGCGAACGGGAGGAGGCGCTGGCGCATTACCGTGAGCTGCTGGAGTCGATGGGGCGGCTTGGGATAAGGCTCCTCTGCTACAACTTCATGGCCGGTCAAGGTTGGTCGCGGACGGGCGTCCGCGAAGGGCGCGGTGGCGCCAAGGCGACATACTTCTCGATTGAGGAATGTCTTGGCCGCAAGGAACACGAAGATCACAAAGGCCTTGTGCCCTCTGCGTCCTTTGCGGCAAAAAACAATCCTGTCCAGGGACGACTTCTCATATCCCACGAGCAGGTCTGGGCGAACTACGAGCACTTCATCAAGTCCGTGATGCCGACGGCGGAGAGATGCGGCGTGCGCATGGCGCTCCACCCTGACGACCCGTGCCTGCCGTCGCTTGGCGGCTACGCCCGCATCTTCGGCAGCGTCGAGGCCTACGACCGCGCCTACGCGCTCCATCCATCGCCCTCCAACGCCGTCACCTTCTGCCAGGCGAATTTCAAGCTTATGCTGGGGCATCAGGGATCAGGGGTCAGGGATCAGGGGTCAGGGATTGGGGAACAACTTTCAACTTTCAACTCTCAACTTTCAACTCTCGAAAATGTCGCCAGACATTTTCGAGACCGGATCGCCTTCATCCATGTCCGTGATGTGGAAGGGACGGTCGAGGACTTCACCGAGCTTTTCCACGACCAGGGAACGACCGACCAGTTCTCGCTCATGCGGACATACCGCGAATTGGGGCTGGATGTCCCCGTGCGCGGCGACCATGTGCCGGAGATGGAGGGAGACCGTCTTCTGGCTGCGGACTGCATCCCCGGCTATTTCACGCTGGGCCGTCTCTTCGCCAACGGCTACCTCAAGGCGCTCCTCGAGGGCACCGAAGAGAAACCGGGAAACTGAAGAGGGCAAACGCCATGGGCTGTCACACCCTATCTTTGCGGTGGGATGCCTGTGGTAGACTTTATCGTCAATCAAGTGGTCGATCATGACAGCTACCATGGATGGACACCGATTAGGAAAGGATTGCAAGGACATGAAGCAAGTAATGACGCCTGTGCTCGCGGCCATGCCTTTCGTATGCCTGCTTCTGGCAACGGCGATGCCTGCGGCGGCGGACGACGCGCCACAGCCGCCTGACATGACGATCACGTTCGACATCGGCATGCCGACCCGCATCGACCAGTCGAAGTCGACTTCGTTCCCGAACCTCGGCTACGCGGGCTGCATCGCGGACGAGGGACCGGAGTTCGCGGAGGAGTTCTTCCGCCGCACGCCGGACCACACTTGGGAGGTCTTCAAGGGCGCCGGAGCCTACCTCGTCAAGGAGTGGAGCGCCGACATGAGGTGGGAGAGCGACAAGGAGATGGCCTACGATGTCTTCGCCTGGCGC
Organism: Kiritimatiellia bacterium; assembly: GCA_017458965.1. Classification (GTDB taxonomy): domain Bacteria; phylum Verrucomicrobiota; class Kiritimatiellia; order RFP12; family JAAYLN01; genus RGIG3612. The sequence goes on from JAFSZJ010000015.1 coordinate 27,074, forward strand.
AAGAAGCACGGCGTCAAGGTCCTCCTCTGCCTCGAGCACTATGCGGGGCGGACGATCAACGATGCGCGTCGCCGCATCCTCGGCTATGTGAAGTGGATCGTGGACAACGACTTCAAGGACCAGGTCGCCGGCCTTGAACTTGGCAACGAACCCTACTGGGGTACGACCCCAGAGGTCTTCGCCGACCGCTGGGCCGCGATCGTTCCCGACATCAAGAAAATATGGCCGGAGGTGCCGCTCGGCTTCTCGATCGCCGAGCTATACGACGGCGACCCCGACATCGCAGCCGTCCGCACGCGCTACACCAACGTCGATCTCCTCCTGAGCCAGGACTCGACCCTCGGGCTGAACAAGATCAACAACTGGTCCGGGCGCTTCATCGTCGCCTTCTCTAACTGCCTCGACCAGTGCTCGCACGTCATCTACCACTTCTACGGCGGCTTCGGCCACTACGGCTGCACCTACAACGGCATCCAGCGCATCCGCCGCTTCGCCAAGTCCTTCCCGGAGGTGGAGGGCAAGAAGGCGTGGATCACCGAATGGCGCTTTACGTCCGACATGGACCTCTGCAGCCAGCAGAAGTTCCAGGTCGCCCTCTTCGACGCCCTCTACATGCTCATGGTCGTCTGCCAGCCCGAGGTTGAGGGCATCTGCGCCCACCAGTGCGGACAGCTCTCGGGCGGGTTCTACATCGCGGACGGCAAGGGCGCGTGGCGCGGCCAGCGCGCGCACGGCCTCGGCAACGACGTGTTCCTCGATCCAGACTGGACCGGACGCCCGCGTCTTGAGGTCGGCCCCGTCGGCCCCGTCTTCAAGCTCTACAACGAGGCGCTTCTCGGCCATCCCCATGTCCTGGCGCGCGGACGCCGCCGCGATGGCTCCATAGACGACAACAGCTACTGGCAGATGAGGAATGTCTGGAGCAACTCCGGCGAAGGCTCCGTCGAGTGGGTCCTCCTCGCGAACGCGGACCGCACATCTGTCGCCCTCATGGTCTGCAACTGCTGTTCGGTGCCCTTCCGTCCGCCGCTTAAGACGATAGGCTGCAAACTCGGCAAGCCGCATTACCGGCTCTACCGATGCCGGCCGGAGGATGTCTGCGTAAGCCAGGCGCCCGGGGAGCCGCGCATCACGTGGGAGGAGGAGTACGACGGCGACGAGGGTGAGATCGTCATCCCCGAGAAGACAATCGCGACGATCGTGTTCCCGGTAAAGAAGCCTTAAACGCGGTGAACGGAGCAGAAAGTCCAAAAATGACCATGCATACATCTTCGGTAAACAACAGGGCGATTGAACGCTGGAAGGCCGACAGCGCTGCGTCGGTCGATTTCTACAATTCCTGGTTCCTAAACTTCGCACCTCCGTCCTTCCGAGCGGCGCGAGGCGAAGCTGCCAAAAAAGTAGAACGCGCGTTCAAACTCACAGAGAACGGACGTCGTCTCGATGCGGCAACGCTGCTCGCACATCCGCAGATTCTCGCTGTGGCGCGCCAGCTGACGTGTCCCCCTCTTGCCCGAGACCGTCTTTCCGGCCTTTCCGGCGTGTCTTCGGGATTCATCAAGCGGTGTGAAGACTCGGATGGTTCAAAACTCCCTGCCAACGACCGGCCTCGAATGCAGGCTGTATTGAATGTGATTTCCAAGATGCTTGACAGAGACATACTAACGTGGCTTTCGGATGATGACGGCAACCCATCGGCCCAACGACGAAACCGTGCGGCCCTTGTCATAGCAGACAGACTGTGCGGCGCCCTGGCCGATCCGATTCTGCGCAATGCCCAGGAGAAACGCCAGCTGGCGGCTCTCACCAAGTGGCTTGTCGCCCATGGCTATCGGGGAGTTTCCCCGAAGACTCATGCCGATCTCGATCCGGGTCAGTTCGCAATACACCTTAACATGCCGTGCCGGGTTTCTGAAAAATCGCCAGAAACAGTTAACGTGTCGGTGGACATGGCGATTCTGCCCCATTGCGCCGCAAAAGGGGACGTCCCAATCCTATTTGAGGCGAAATCGGCAGGTGACTTTGTCAACGTGAACAAACGGCGGAAGGAGGAGGCCAAGAAGATGGATCAGTTGCGTGGGCAATATGGCGAGTCCGTCCGTTATATACTGTTCCTTTGCGGCTATTTCGATGCCACGTATCTCGGATACGAGGCGTCGGAGGGGATAGACTGGATTTGGGAGCATCGGATCGACGACATGGAGGCGCTGGGGCTGTGACCATCACTGCTGTTGAATCAATACGGCTGGAAGAGCAGTCGCGCATTGATGCGTCAAAAACTATCAATGCACGTCGGAGGCTTGGACAGTTCGCAACGCCACCAGATCTGGCGAGGGACATCGCAAGGGAAACAGTTGCCATGCTGGATGGGAACGCAACTGTCGAAATGCTGGAACCTTCCGCCGGAACTGGAGCGTTCCTGTCAGCGTTTTTTTCAGAGGCACCAGGCCGAGTTCGGCGCATACTTGCCGTGGAGCTAGACCTGGCGTTTCATGATGCCCAGAAGCGGATTTGGCAAGATTTCCCAGTGGATAGCCGCATGGCGGACTTCACAGCGCTTAAGCCAGACCGCTTCGTTGACCTCGTCGTCGCAAATCCGCCATACGTCCGTCACCACAATATAAGCGCGGAGGTTAAACAACGACTTCAGGCCGACGTAATGGCGGAAACGGGACTTCGGTTGTCTGGGCTCTCCAGTCTCTACTGTTACTTCATGTTGCTTTCCGTGAAGTGGATGAAGCCGGACGCCATAGGCGCATGGCTTGTCCCTACCGAATGGATGTCCGTCAACTACGGGAGCGCCATTCGCTCATTCCTATCGGAACGCGTCCGGCTTCTTCGGGTTCACCGATTCGATTCGGAAGACGTTCGTTTTTCAGATGCGCTAGTTTCGTCATGCCTAGTTTGGTTTCGCAATGCCCCACCAGCCGATTCGGTGACGTTCACATCAGGCGGTGACATTACGCATCCAAGCCGCACGGAGGAAGTGTCCGTCGCGGAGTTGAGGCAAGCTAGGAAATGGCCGCCCACAGAATCTGCCAATCCCCCCTCCGCGCCGCGACTGCGCGATTTCTTCACCATTCGGCGCGGCATTGCGACCGGTGACAATCCATTCTTCATATTGCCACAGGAAAAGGTCCAGGAGCGGGGCATCCCGTCATGCTTCCTAAAACCGATTCTTCCAAGTCCACGCCACCTGAAAACCGACAGAATATTGTCCGATGAGGCCGGAATTCCAGTAAATGCAAACCGGCAGTTCCTGCTAGACTGCACGGGAATTGACAGAACCGACCTCCCAGAAAGTGTCATGGCATATCTCACGGAAGGGGAAGCGACGACCGCGTCAAAGAAATTATGCGCCGGACGAACCAGATGGTATGACCAAGAGCAACGTTCGCCAGCGCCAATCCTCTGTTCATACATGGGACGCGGCAAAGATGACGGAACGCCAGTCCGTTTCATCCTTAACGAATCCGCCGCCATTGCCACGAATTCATTCCTTATGCTCTATCCGAAAGGCTCACTGCGGCGCGTTTTTGCGGAATCTCCCGAAGCCCGCGAAGCCGCATGGCGTTGCCTACTCTCAATACCCGCTGGCGAATTCCGCAGGGCAGGGCGATGCTATGGCGGAGGTCTTCAAAAAATGGAGCCGCGGGAACTAGGAGACCTTCTCTGTCAAAAGCTCGCGGATTGGCTTTCGGAGCGCATCGGTTTCCAGTATAGGCAGGAGGACTCCGGTCAACTCCTTTTTGCAATGGAGCCTGAAAGCCCTGATGAAATTCCATCTTTAACTAAACGGAAAAGGGCAAGGAAGTTCCAGACTAGAAGGGATGCCAATTCATGAGGAAATTGATATTTGCAATTTGCGTGTACGTTACAATCAAGGCCACCGCCGGCGACCTGACGCTTTCAATCGACACGAAGGGGCCGAAGCGCAACGCATTCCCGCACGGAGCCCCATGCGTAGGCTACGCAGCGGACCCGCTCGCCGGCGACGAATCGGCAGTGCTTGCCTGCCGCAGGGCGGGCGCATGGCTCTTCCGCACTTCGCTCTGCGACGATGCCACGCTGGAGTTCTGCGGGCAGTACGGGCTTCGCCTGTTCATTGTTCTGGACGGCGATCAGAAGACGGTAGCCACGACTCTGAACCGCCTGGCGCAGAGCCCGCGCAAGGATGTGATAGCTGGAATTCAGCTCGGCGCCGATCCGTCTGGCGGTGCCGATCCCGCTATGTGGCGGAGGCTTGCCGCCCTTGCGACAAAGCAGCTGCCGCAGGTGTCGATAGCAATTCCTGTAAAGGATTTGGATTCGCCGTTGTTCAAAACTATGGAGGGGTTCCTCGGTCCGGTAACGCACCTCGTCGTCGATCTGCGCGACGCCCCGGCGCCCTACGAGCGGCTTGAGCGCATCGCCAGAAAGCTTCGCGACTCGCCCGACAAGGCGGTCTCGAAGCTCCGCCTCTGGGCCGTCGGCCCCGGACGGCTCGAAGGCACTGCCGACGCGGATGTCTCCTCGCCGACCGCCATCGCATGGCAGATGCACTGGATCATGTCCGCCTTCGCGGTGGACCGCACTGACGGGGTCCTGATCGATCGTCCGTATCTCGCGGACGACTTCGGTCTCGCCATGCGCCACTTCTGGGTGGTGACGAACGGCAACCGCACGCTCGTAGGACACGGCGAGGGCGCGACCTCCGCCGAGACCGTGCAACCCGCGCCGAAAGGACCGGTTGCGGACATCGCGCTCGATGACGATTTCGGCGCCGGCGTGGAGCTGACGGACGCCGCTACGCCCGGACCCGCTCCCCTCGCCTGCTCGAATGTCGCTGCCGGCAAGCCAGGCGATGTGGAGTACCTCGTCCTCGTGAATCCGGCATTGGAAACGGAAGGGCAGCATGTAGTGCAGCGAGTCTGCCTCGTCGTCGTCAACACGACCGGCGAGC
>JAFSZJ010000105.1 GCA_017458965.1 Kiritimatiellia bacterium
ATCTACTATCTACTATCTATCATCTGCCATCTATCATCTTCAGCACGATGTCTCCAACGGCCTGAAGGCTTTCGGCGGAAAGCTTGTCAGGGGTGTCTGACGGCGTATGCCAGTAGTCGTTGAGCTCTGGGAGCGATCCATACTCGAAGTCTATGATGTCGATGGCCTTGTAGCCGGCGTCGATGAATGGCTGGTGATCGTCCGTCATCTCATACGGGAGGAGCCGCACGGACTGTCGTCGCCCGACATCTGCGGCGGCCAAAAGGAACAGCCCCTTAAGCCTGGCATCGCCGTTGCGCGGAAGCGTGAGAGTTAGGTCTCGGTCGCCGACCATGTCGAGCAGGATGACGGCGTCCAGCGCGACGCCTTCGTCGCGCAGCTTCCTCGCAAGATGACGGCTGCCGTGGAGGCCGTCGTGCTCGCCATACGAGCGTACGCACTCCTCGCCGTCGAGGAATGCGAAGGTCACGGACGGGGAGACGGGGCTTGCGACCAGATGCTTTGCGAGAGCGAGGAGAAGCCCTGTTGACGATCCGCCGTCGTTGGCCCCGACGAAGTCGTCCGATATGCCGGACTTGGTGTCGTAGTGCGACAGCAGCAGCACCCGTCCGGAACCCGTCCCCTTGATTGTCGCGAGAACGTTGCGGAATATCCGCGCCGATCCGTCCGTCGCCGGCTCATCGAAGTCGTCGATTTCCGGTTCGAGGCCCATCGCGGCGAGTTCGTCCGCAATCCACTTAGCGGCGGTCTTTGCGCCGGGCGTCATCGCGTTTCGCGGACCAAGGGCGCAAAGCGCCTCGACGCGGCGCAAAGCGTCCGTGCCGAGCGGGTTTTTGCCGACGAAAACGGCCTCGCATCCGTCCTTGCCGTCGATGAAGCGACGTCCGTCCTCTTCGCCGAGGACGAAAAGCGTAGTCGAATAGGCGTCGGACTCCATCGCCGTCGGGGCGATGACCGTGACCGAGGCGAGTTCGTTGTCAACCGGCATGCCCGTACGTGGGTCGATGATGTGCGAATATCTCTTGCCGCCGATCTCGATGAAGCGCTCGTAGCTTCCCGATGTCGCCACGGCCTCGCCGCTGCGCAGCTGGCGCGGGAGATGCTGCCAATTCCCCGTTACGCCAAATGGGTCGCGTATGGCCACCGTCCATCCGCCGCTCCCTCTGCCGTTGGTGCCGGAGACGCGGATGTTGCCGCCAAGGTTTATGAGGAAGTTCTCCCCGCCGAAATCCTTCAGGCGCTCATAGGCGAGATCAATGGCGTAGCCCTTGGCGATTCCGCCCAGGTCCAGGCGGGTCCCGCCGGAAGCAAACACGGTTCGTCCATCACCGCCGTACGCGACTTCGACGCGCTGCCATCCGACGGAATTGGCCAGAATGTTCGAGATTGTCGTCGCCGACGGCGGAGCCGATATCGTCCCGCCGCGGAAGCCCCACGCCTTCATCAGCGGGGCGACTGTCGGATCGAAGGCCCCGCCGCTTTCATCGGCGACCTTAAGCGCGAAACCGAGCACCCTGGCGAGATGTGATGTGCTGGAAACCCTGATCGTACCGTCCGCGACGAGGCGCGACAGGTCGCTGCCGTCCCGGAAGACGCTCAACGCATCCTCCACCTCGGTGAAGGCGTCCTTCATGATCTGCGCCTCCGCCTTGGCGATCGAATGGTCGCGCGTCTGGAGTTCCGCCAGCGTCCCCATCGACAGCCAGTCCCAGTACTCCACCTCGCTCCGCGCCGGTCGCTTGGCGACGCGGTACGCCACGAGCGCGACAAGCAACGCCACCGCGCACAGCGCGACAATAGTTTTTACTCGGCGAATTCCCATTAGCGACACGTCCGCATTCCTATCGACGTCTCGTCGATTATACCTTGCCTCACGGCGAAGCGCCACCCGCCATCGTGCGCTTGTCATGGGGATCGGTGGAACAGGTGATATAATTTTCTGCATGGACAATGGCGGATCGACATTGATCGAGGCACTTTTCGCGACGGCGCTTGTGGCCGTCGCGCTTTCGCCGTCCATCCTGGCTTTCCGCTCCCAGTTGGCGGCCGAAGACCATCTTCGAAGAGGATTGATCGCTAACCTCGCCATCGAAAGCGCGACGGACAACGCCAGCGCCACGGCCCCGCAGGTGGATGAACCAGTGGAAAACGGGTTGAAGACCGATTTGGCCGTGACGGACGAGACGCCATGCGGGGACGCCACGCTTATACGATCAGTCGCGATCGTAAGAGACGGCGAACGAATCGTCCGCGAGCGGACAATCTACGAGATCCGGGGCAAAGCAAATGATGCGGATTGAGATTGCTTCGCCAATAAGGATCACCTCCCCCGACGGCCGCCTCGCGCTTTACGCCTCGCTCGGGGAGGACGGGCGCTCGTATTCGCTGCGGTTGGAGCTGTCCGGCAGGACGATGATCGAGTGCCGGGTCGCATCCCGAGGGAAGGCCACGGGCTCGGTCGATGTGAACGAACTCATTTCAGGCGTGGATGTCCTTGCGATGGAGATCGACCTTCGCTTCGCCCGAGGAGGATGCGTCGCGAGGGTCGCGGACGGCAGCCTTGCCGTATCAGCTCATGGAGACGCATCGATTTCCCCCACCCTCCCGCGCACTGCTACGTTCTGCCTTGCGCCTGTCTATGATGGCTGCGGATACGCACGCCTAGGCCCAGCGGCTTGCCGGCATCGACTGCCCAATCTGAACGGTCTTGTCATGTATTGCGGCGGGGAATGCGCGATGGTGTATGGCGATTCGCGGACCCTAGTCGTCTCGGCAGGCTCATCTCCTTCGGCGGCCATCCTGCCGCGCGGGATGCGCCATGCGTTGCAAGGGCTCGGCGACGCCAGCGGAAGAGCCTCGGCATCTGATGCCGTTTCCGTCCACCGACCATCCAGCGATGCCGCCTTGAACGTGACCGCCTTTTTCCTCAGGGCCGGATATATCAGCGAAGCGCTTGCTAAGGCGGGGGTGTCCATAGAGGCCTGCGATGCGCTGCCGACCGTGGTCGCATCCCCTTCCCCGTCCGTCTCGGCGACCAAGGCGCATATCAAGGCATACCGCATGTTGGCCGAACCTTCAGCCGGGGACTCCGCGACGGCATTCCGCGGCGAGGTCGGCGAATATGCTTGCGGCGCAAGAAGGCTTGGACGCACGTGGTACGTCGCAGGCTTCACTTCAAGGCCCAGGGTCCTGACCCTTATGTTCCCTTTCCTCGACGATGGCGTCGAATACGAGGCGTCGTGGACGCTGGACGACGGCGCGTCGCTTCCGACCAACGCGGCCAATCCGACGCCATCCCGCGTGAAAGCGGGTGAAAAGGCGACGGTCATGATGTGCGCCGGAGGCGGTTTCGTGGTTCGCTTGAGGAAGGCCAGGCGATGACGGAGACCATGCACGGATTCATGACCGGACCGAACGCCGGAATCGCGATGCTTGTGCTTCGCTCGCTGTTCTTCGTTCTTTTCATCCTGGTCTCGATCATGGCCGCACGGGGGGGACGCGCCCGAAAGCGCGGCGCGGGTCCGGCCTCGCTCATCGTCGCCGTAGCCCTCGCCGCCATCTTCGCATGCCAGGTCTCATGGCAGATATTCGGGGCCAGAAACGCAGATCTCCTCCGCTTCATACGGAGGCACAACAGGCGCGCGTCCGTAGACGTGAGGCGCGGAAGCATACTCGACCGGAACGGCGCCATCCTCGCCATCGACGACAGGGCATCGGACGCAGGCCGGCGCTATCCTCTTGGACCTGCCGCCGCGCACGTCGTCGGCTACTTCGACGCAAGATACGGCATGGCAGGCGTCGAGAAGGCTGCGGACGACACGCTCACCGGTGTCGGCACAACGCCCCTTGAGGATCTGGCGCGCCTCGGTCGCGGCCTGGTGGAGTCCCAGCCGGTGGAAGGCAAGGACGTGCGGCTCACGATCGACGCCCGTCTCCAGCGCAAATGCCACGAGCTGCTGGAAGGAAGGCGAGGCGCGATAGTCGCGCTCGAGCCTTCCACTGGCGATCTGCTTGCGCTTTGCAGCGCGCCTTCGTTCGATCCGTCCGACCCGTCGCCGCGTAACGCCAGCCCCCAGGACGCCCCTCTTCTCAACAGGGCCACGCAAGGCCGTTACCCGGCGGGATCGACATTCAAGGTGGCCATGGCGTCTCTCGCAACGGAAATCGGCGTCAAGCCGATACTCGACTGCCCGGGCAACGGCTTCCGCGCCGCGCCTGGCGCACAGCCAATACGCGACGTCGAATACTACTCGTACAAGCGCGAGGGAAAGGTCTGGCCGGGGTTCGGCAGGATCGGGCTCAAGACGGCGCTGGCGCATTCGTCCAACGTCTACTTCGCCCAGCTCGCGCAACGCATACCGGCCGATGAGTTCAACCGCCATGTGGAGCGATGCGGCATTTCGGAACGCATCCCGCTCTTCCGGAAAGAGGGGTCGGAGGAAGGGGTCGCGCTCTCCGCCGGATCGATCCCGCATGTCTCCAATGGCGACGTCAAGGCTCGTTCACAGCTTGCAATAGGCCAAGGCGCGATGGCGATAGCCCCGCTTCACGCCGCCATGTGGACATCCGTCGTTGCCGGCGGAGGCGTCCTCAGGATGCCGCACCTGGACCTCGGCCGCGAAACCGAGGCGAGGCGCGTCATATCGGCGGAGGCGGCGCGCACGGTCACGGACATGATGCGCTCCGCCGTGGCCGAGGGTACAGGCCGCAACGCGGAGGTGGAGGGCGCCGGCGTGTGCGGCAAGACCGGCACGGCGCAGACCGGCGGCGGCGCGGACCACTCGTGGTTCGTATGCTTCACGTCGTCCACCAGACCGCGCATGGTCGTCGCCGTGCTGATAGAACATGGAGGCTTCGGCTCGCGAGCGGCGCTGCCCGTGGCGCGCGAGGTGATAAAAGAGGCGCTGCGGCTCGGCATCATCCATCATTCGGCGCAGGGAGGCGGGAAATGAAGGCAAGGCGATCCGAGGCGTCGGATGTGCGCGGGGGCCTGGTCTTCCCGCTGGCGTGGCTCGCCGTCGCGGCCGCACATGCCGCCATCGTGGCGCTGCGCCTGGTGGCCTCGCCTGCCATGCCATGGTGGGAGCTGATGCCATTCTGGGCCTACACGGCCGCGATGGCGGCAGTGTGGGCGTTGCACGCCTCGGGGGTGTGGCGCTTCGACCGGCAGCTCTTCCTCATCCCCGCGCTTCTCGTCGGACTTGGCCTCGCCATGCAGTTCCGGATGGGGACTCTGGCGGAAGGCCGGGGAACAGGCTTCGCGCTCTCCATACCGCTTGGCTTCGCGGCCATGGCCATCGTGTTCCTTGCCGCGTCCGGCGGACGCTGGAGGCTGCTGCGCGGCGTAGGCGGGCTTTGCTATATTCTCGCCATAGCCGCGCTCGGGGCGATGCTCGCGTTCGGCAGAAGGTATCGTGGCGGCATATACCTGCCGGGGAACATCAACCCAAGCGAGATCATCAAGCCGCTCCTTGTCGTGTTCCTTGCCTCGCGCCTCGCCCGCCAGGGCGGCAGGCGCAAGTCGTCGGGTGGCGGGCTGATGGGCGTTCTCGCGCTATGGGCGGTGCCCATGCTCCTGGTCCTTGCCTTGCGTGACCTTGGTCTGCTCGTGCTTCTCGGCGCCACGTTCCTGGCCATGCTCTACGCCGCGGAGAAGAGGATCTCGCATCTCATCGTCGGGGCGCTGGCCGTGGCCGCCGCATGCGCCGGGCTGTGCATGGTGTCGGCGCATGCTCGGGTGAGGTTCGACGTCTGGCTACACCCGTTCTCCGATCCGACAGGCAGCGGATGGCAGATACTACAGTCCCTCTCCGCGATGAACGCCGGCGGGATCTGGGGGGCGGGGATAGGCGCCGGAACGCCACAGAGCGTGCCCATAGCGTCATCGGACTTCATCTACGCGGTTATGGCCGAAGAGCTTGGCATAGTGGTCTGCGCTCTGGTCCTCATCCTCTACTGGCGCTTCTTCACGCAGTCGTGGAAGATGGGCGCCTGCATAAAGGATCCGTTCGGATCGCTGCTCGCTTTCGGCATGACGGCAGCCATCGCGTTGCAGACAGTGGTCAATCTAGGCGGCGTAACGAAGGCCATCCCGCTGACGGGGATAGCCCTGCCCTTCCTAAGCCAGGGCGGAAGCAGCCTAGCGACTTCCCTAGCCATGGTCGGGCTCCTCATGGCGATGGACGACGAGCCGCGCTAGAGCGGGCTTAAACAATAGTCCACAAACACCGGTTGTCCATAATCTGGCACAAACGACAAAACCAATTGCCCAAAATCAACTAGATTTTGGGAAGCTCACGGCGTTAGCGGAGAACAAATCCGCTTGATCCTTTTCAAGACGATTGCCGCGCATGTTGGCGCGGCATCAAAGGATGTTGTCCGTGGTTGTCCAGGTTGTTTCCAAACTCAGAGAACTGGCCTCTCGGACTAAAGCGGTTTCAAATAAGATGTAGCTGAAAAGGATGCGATTTTAACGCAGAGGCCGCAAAGCCGTGCGGGGATGACATGCCTCACGCGAAGTCCGCAACGCTCGCAAAGTTTTGGCGCTCCGCGCGGAACCCAGGAACCTTTCCGTGTTCACGCGCGTAGCGCTCTGCGCACTCCGCGACTCCGCGTTGAAACTCGCAGGCCCTGCCGCGCCCGTGCGGCTAGTCTGCGACGGTGACGATCTTGCCGCCGTTCTGCGCGGACTTGTGTGCGGCGGCGCAGAGGGCGAGGTTGTGGATAGCACCGGAGGCGTCCAGCGGCTTCCCGGTCTGGATCGAGGCGGCATGGCCTTCGATTAGCGACTGGTAGATGTTCTGGATTTTCGCGGGCGCGATGGTCGAGACCGTCTTGCCATCGTCCAGCTCAAGGCGCTGGCGGACGGGTTCGTCGTCATATCCGGACAGCTGGAAGAGCGAGCCGTAGTTCCGCAGCGCGGCCTTGTCGCCGTAGATCTCGTAGCCAAGGTTCGTGAGCGTCCCGGCGAGGCCGCCGCGCATCTCGGAGAAGGCGGCGTTCACGCTGCCCTGCGTGCCGTCCTCGAAGAAGAACTTTATGTACGCGCCGTCCTCTGCGGCGATCTTCATCACCTTGGGGTAGTACACGGCGGCGACCTTGGCGATGCGCTTGCCGAGGATATCCTCGGCGACGTAGAAGCAGTGGCTGGCGACGTCGCCGATCGGGCCGCCCATTTCCTCGACCTTGGAGCAGCGCCAGGTCTTCGCCTCGGCCGGATCGTAGCCGTAGGCGAACTCCATGTGGAAGCAGGAGTCGTTGATCGCGCCAAGGCGTTTCCGCGCCACCAGATCCCGCGCCTTGATGTTCCAGGCGTTGTTCACCATCATGTGGTCAACCGTGATCGAAAGCCCCTTTGCCTTCGCCAGCTTGTTCATCGCCTTTGCGTCAGCCACCTTAGTAGCCGCCGGCTTCTCGACGATGACGTGCTTGCCGGCCTTGAGCGCCTCGATCGCCAGACGCGCATGGGTGGCGTTGTTGGTCGCGATATAGACGGCGTCGATGGACTTGTCGGCGAAAATCGCCTTGGCGTCGTCGGCCCACGCAAGTCCCAAAGCCTCGGCTGCGGCCTTGCGCGACGGGTTGACATCGGTCGCGGCGACTAGCTGGGCCTTTTTGAGCGGCGCGAAACGCGACCTGTCGCATGCGAAGCCTTCCTTGGCGATGCGGTTCTCGGCGATGCCGCCGAATCCGATTATTCCGTACTTGATCTTTGCCATGGCAGTTGTGGAGTTAGGGAGTTGAGGAGTTGGATAGTTGAGAAGTTGCGGCGTCCGCCGCGCACATCGTGGTGTGGACCTCTGGAGGTGCGGCGTCCCGCCGCGCACATATGTGGAGGTGCGGCGTACCGCCGCGCACATATGTGGAGGTGCGGCGTCTCGCCGCGCACATATCCGGAGATGCGGCGTCCCGCCGCGCACACCAGGCTTGCGAACCGTTTGAGATTATAGCAGGTCAAGGACGACAGCGAAGTCTGGACCGAATGTCCTGATCGTCCGCGCTGCCACTGCTAGCCGGGAATCGGCGAGCAGGTTGTCAACGCCCGAGAATGCCGGGCTCGCCCTGTCGTCGCCCATGATGGCCGGCGCATAGAAGAGGACCAGGCGATCGACGAAGCCCCCTTTCAGGAGGGAGCCGGCCAGTTTGCCTCCGCCCTCGCAGAGGAGTTCCATCACGTCGTGCTCCTCCGTTAGGCGCTCGAGAAGACGTTCGAGGTCAATCCGTCCATCGTCGGCGCGGCCGATGGTCCAGACGGAAGGTCCCTCCGGAAGTGTCCGCGACAGTCTCTTCGCACCATCGTCGGTCGTGGCGATGATGGTCCTGTCCGCGAACTTGTCCGTGACGAGCGCAAGGGATGCGGGGATGCGTCCGGACGCATCCGCCACGACGCGCCATGCACGGCCGGCCCGGCCACGCGCTTTGCATAGCAGGGACGGGTTGTCCGCGATGGCCGTTCCAGAGCCGACCATTATCGCGTCTGCCCCTTTGCGCAACCGCTGCACGAACGACCTTGACGCCGCCGAGGTTATCCACTTCGACGTGCCGTTCCTGTCAGCGATGCGGCCGTCGAGCGTCATGGCGAGTTTGAGCGTGACATGAGGCCGATGGCGCGTCATGGCCGACGCGAAGGGCGCGATCAGCTCCTTGCACTCCCTCTCCCCTACCCCGGTGACGACCTCGATTCCGGCATCCTTGAGAAGCCCGATGCCTCGACCCGCATGCTTCGGGTTCGGGTCTATGGCGCCGATGACGACTCGGCGCACCCCGCGCGAGATCAGGAGATCAGTGCATGGCGGCGTCCGACCGTGCGTGGAGCATGGCTCAAGCGTCACCGCTACGGTCGCCCCCGAAAGATCGACGTCGCCGCAGTCGGCTATGGCGTTGACCTCGGCATGCGGAAGCCCCGCCCCGTGGTGGTAGCCGCGGCCGATTATCCGGCCATCCGCATCCGCGACGACAGCGCCGACAGGTGGGTTCGGACGTGTAAGGCCTACGCCTTTCCGCGCCTCGGCGATCGCGAGGCGCATCATGCGCACGTACTCGAAGTCGGAGCCGCTCATTCAAAGACCCGGCCGTCGAACACCGGCACGAAGCCGCCGATAAGGCGGGCCATAAGCTCCTTCGGAGAATTGGCGAAGGCCGGGTCGATCTCGATGACTGCTCCGTCGGGGACGTTCACGCCGCACTCGTTGAACCAGCGCCTCCACTTGGCCACGAGATCGCGGCGGCAAGTGGCCGGAGAGTCGTTACCCTCAGCGTTTTTGACGGGCGAGAACTCCTCCGCGCGGTCAAAGGCGACGTTCAGGACGTTCTTCGCCTCCGGTATGACATCGAAGATGAACTTCTCGAACTTGTATCCGTTGGGCTTGTCGGGCTTGACCACGGCGCCGGCCTCATCAACGAACGGAATCTTCTTGTGCGCCACATGGATGGGCATCGCGGCTTCGGCCTCGCGCCGGAGGAAGTCGAACGAGAATATGTGGATCGCCACGCTTCCGAACTTGTAGTAGAGGTCGCCGTTCTCCCGGCGGCGGTTCTTGAGGTCGTCGGGAAAGTCGGAGTACTCGACCATCTCGCAGCGCCCTCGCCGAGAAACCACCATCCCGAGGCCCTCCTGCGGATCGCGCTTGGCGCAGACCTTGATCGACATCTCGGCGCCGGCGAGAAGGTGCAGCCCGATGAACTCCGGCGAGGCGACCTCGACCATGGGGTTGTCGACCTGGAAGTAGAAGACCGTTGAGATGCCTCGCGCGGCCATGTCGTCAATCACGCCCTGCGACTTCATGGCGGAGAGGATGCCGCCATGGCCGTCGGGGCTCATGAAAATGTGTCCGGGGGCGTCCAGAATGATCCTGCCGTCCGGGTCTAGCGCCGGCCACATGCCCTGCTTGAAGAAGCGGACGTTCTCGGGCTTGAGACCGAAGAAGCCGTTCTCCTCGAAGTGGGCGCGCGTCGCGGCGTCGTTCGTCTCGCTCGTCATGATGTAGAAGGGAATGTCGGCGCCATACCTGCGCGACATCGCCAGGATCTTCCGCGCATGGAAGTGGAAGAGAGGCTTGGAGCTTATCGGGCCGATCGGGTACGACCCCTTGGGGCCATCGAAGCCGAGGCGCGATCCCTGGCCGCCGGCGACAAGCGCAACGGCGACGCATCCGGCGCGAAGCTCCTCCTCGCCGCGCTTGGCGGCCTTCGCCCGCGCCGACTCGTCCGGTTCGGCCACAGGTGCCGGTTCAAGGCCGTTAAGGTCGACGCTCGAAGTCCTGCCGCTTGCGAGAAGCGCCTTCATGCGGTCTATCGCCGCGAAGTCGAGCGAGGCGATCTGCGCCTCAAGCGCCGCCTTGCCGGCGTCGTCCAGCCCGTCCATGAAGCGCAGGACATGCCCCTGCCCCTCCCGCTTCAGCGTATCGCAAAGCTTTTCCTGCATTGTCGGATCCCCCTGTTCTCGTGCCGTTTTCGATGAACGCATGATACCACAACCCGGCAATCGCGATCTGCCAGTCAGCAATGCAGGCAAAGGTACAGGCTTATCCCCCATTTTCCCTTACTGGTCGCTTTGCGACCGACGGTCATGGACGATTGTCCTGCGCGGCGACGCGGGGTGTCCGTCATTTCGCCGGCCGGATTGCCGCTCTGCGGCGCCAACGAAATGCACGGACGCAATTCCCCGCGACGCCGCGCATCACATGACAACACGCCCAATTCATGCTGGCGCGAAGGTGGCGGAAGGATGAGGGCTTGCGGAAGGCGGGCGTCGCAAAGCGACGATCCGGCCCGCCTGACGAAGCCCGCATCCGCCACCTAGCGCAAAAGATCGACCACCATCGTCGCGGCGCATGCCGCAGCAAAAAAGTTTCCGTATCCCGGACAATCAAGCGAATGCTGCCTCGCCCGCAAAAAAACTGCCCTTGGCCGACATGGGTGGTACCCATCGGACAAATTATGGGGGATAAGCCTGAAGGTAGAGGCGCTTGGCGTCCACCGTGGCACCGCCATCCGCACCGCGCTTGTTTTTGAGGGGGAGCCTTCCCCACGCATCGAGGCGGACGGTTATTTCGACTTTGTCATCCCGGCGGAGAAGCTTCTGTAGAACTGAGCCTGCCGGCGGCATTGGAGATGGCTGGGCGATCCGAAACTCCAGAACGCCCAGCAGCGAAAGCAACTTCGATGGGTCTGCGGTCGTTAACAGTTAACTGCCGCAAGTCCCCCACCCCAGCCTACAGGAATGGGAATTCGCGGCGGAGGACGCGCATTACGCCGTCGTCGTCGTTTGACGGCGCGATGTGGCGGCAGATGGACTTCACGTCGTCCGTCGCGTTAGCCATCGCGTAGCTCTCGCCGCAGATGCGCAGCATCCCGATGTCGTTGCCGTAGTCGCCGAAAGCCATGCACTCCTCCGGCTCTACGCCGAGGCGGTCCATTATGACGCGAAGTCCCGACCCTTTGTCGACGCCCTGGTTCATGACATCGAGCCAGTTGTCGGCGCTCAGAACCGGATGGTACCTTTCGGCGAAATGACGAACGGCGGGCCATACATTCCGAGCTGAGCTTTCGTCGTCGAAGATGGCGATCTTGCAGATAGTGTCGTCCTTCGCCTGCGCGAATGCGTCCTCGCCGACGATGCGGCGGGCGTAGTACTTGGCCATCTCAGAGGCGCAGAACGCTGAGCACCGCCTCACGTACGTCGCCTTCACGCCGCTCAGCATCGGATACGCCGTCGGTATGTCTCTTACGGCATCAAGGACCGCCTCTATGGCGGCGTCCGGAATGCGGCTGGCGTATGTCGCCTCGCCGCCGTCGATTAGCATGGAGCCGTTTTCCGGAAGGATGATCGCGTCATCGGCCGCCGGACCGAACGTTTCGAGCACGTTCCAGTACTGGCGCCCGCTGGCTATCACGAACCGGATCCCATGTTCACGCAGTCTGCGCACCGCCTCCGCGAAGCCCGCCGGGACGCGCTTGGCGGAATCGACCAGCGTTCCGTCGACGTCCGCCGCGACGAGCCTTATCCTTTTGGAACCGCGAGCCTCCATCTGCTACGACCTGACAACGGGCGGCTAGTCGATGCCGATCCAGAAGATGAAATGCTCCTTGCGCGTGTAGTCGTCGTCCGCTTTGCTTGGGAAGGCGTAGTCGAGGCGGATCGGGAAGCCGGGGATGTCGAAGCGGACGCCAAGACCCCAGGAGGAGGCGTACTCGCCGAAATCGGCATCGAACGGGTCGGCCCAGACGTTGCCGATGTCGAAGAAGGATGCGAAGCGGAGGAAGCCGGCCACGGGGATGGCGTATTCGGCCGAGAACATGGCGAGCGTCTGGCCGCCGACGGGACGGGCGCGACCGCCAGTCCCTTCGTCTGGCAAGGCCTTGGGACCGACCTGGCGGTACCTGTAGCCGCGGACGGAGCGTCCGCCGCCAAGGAAGAGACGGTCGTTGATCGGCGGCTCGTCCGTGTCGCCGAAGCCATCGACGGACTCTGCGCGAAGGCGCAGGGACAGGACATGCCCCCACCAAAGCGGAACGTACTGGCGCAGGTCGCAGCCGAGGCGCCAGGTGTCGTATTCGGAGCCAAGGGCTCCAGACGTGACCTCGGTGAAGATCGTGTTGCGGGTTCCGCTTGTCGGGGCGAACGCCCTGTCGCGGGTGTCGTACAGCCATGACAGGCGCAGCGGGACGCGCAAGTAGGAGTCATCGAGGTCGGTGAAGGCGAAGGCACGCGACGGATCGTCGTATAGCGTGTAGGTTCCCTTGACGATGTCGTCGGTTGCCACATGCTCCACGCCGACGCGAGCCGTGCCGCGCCCGTAGTGAAGCGGGACCGTGAGCGACACGCCGCCGCCTATGCGGGTCTCGTCGTACTCGCTGTAGCTGATCTCTCGCCGGTACAGATCCACGGTCAGCGACCGGCGGCGGTCCAGGAACCATGGATCGGTCCAGGATATCTCGCCCGAATTGGACGAACTGCCAAGCTCGATGCTCAGTTTAGCCTTCTGCCCGCCGCCGCGGAAGGTCGGCCAGTTGGCGATGTCGAAGTTGTTCTGCGAGATCTCCAGGTATCCGAGGACATCGTCGATCGAGCTTGTGCCGATGCCGACCATGAGCTGCCCGGTGTTCTTCTCATCGACCTCGTACACCAGATCGCGGAGAAGCGGATCCTCACGGGAGGGCACCTCATGGTAGCGGACGTTCTCGAAGAAGCCGAGGTTCTGGACGCGCCGCTTGGAGTTCTCGACGGCCACCTCGTTGAGGATCAGGCCGGGGGCTATGGTGAGTTCGCGGCGGATCACCTTGTCGCGGGTGCGGGTGTTGCCCCGGATGGAGACGGAGCGCACATGGGCGAGCCCGCTCTCAGCGACGGCGTACGATATGTCGGCGAGGACCGTACCGTCCTCACCCTGCCCTGTCGGCATGAGCCGAGTGCGGACCGTGGTGTCGGCGTAGCCGCGCGAGGTGAAGTACTCGCGAATGGCCTTCGCGGCTCCGGAGACTGCCGAACCGGTGGCGACGTCGCCTTCCTTCGTCACGCCGAACGCCTTCATCGCGACAGCGCGGATGGCGGACTCGGGGAAGAGCGACACGCCCGTTATGGACATCCTTCCAAGGCGGTACCGATCGCCCTCCTCGATATCCATGGCAATGCGCGGCGCACCGCCATCGCCGTCCGGTACCAGACGGACATTGCGCACCTCTACATCAAGGTAGCCCTGTTCGCGGTACAGATCCGCGACCGTGTCGCCGACCTTCGCGAAGTCGAGCGCCTCCTTGCGCCAGGAGGTGTAGAAGAAGGGCACCGGGTTGTACCACGACGGCTTGCCGAGGGCGCCGGACAGTTCGGACGACGGAATGGTCTTGTTGCCGGAGAAATCGAAACCTGCGATGCGAGACTTCGACCCCTCGTCGACTACGAGGCGTATGCGGGAGAAGCCGTCGGCGTCCGGAGCGGAGATCGACGCCTTTATGGTGACGTCTGGGTAGTACTTCTTGCGGTACTCGTCGCGTACCTTGTCGCATTTGCGGTCGAGGCGCGCCTGGTCGATCCGATCGCCCTCGGTCAAGTCGAGCAACTTGCGTATCTTCCGTTCCGAAAAGGCCTCGTTGCCGACTATGAGCGCCGGCGGTTTGAATCGCGGCGCGATCACGACCTTGTATGTGAGCTTGATGCGTCCCGCCGTCTTGTCGCCCACGTTCTCGGAAATGATCCTCACATCCGAGAAGGATCCGGTGTCAAGAAGCGAGCGCTCGTCGCGGGCAAGGTCTGAGGCTCCGACGAATGCCCCTTCCTTTGCCACTATGCGGGAAAGGACGTACTCCTTGGCGTCGGTGGCGAACGAGCCTCCGCTCGCATCGACATCGACCGACACGACCTCGAAGAAGTTCCGGCCCTCGGGCTGTTGCCCGAAAACCACCGTCGCGGACAAGGAAGTTACGACCGCGACAATCGAAAGTATTGCGTATGACCTCATGTCATCATTCTACCATTATGGCGTTGGCGCTGTTATCCACTTTGCATGAAGCCAGAGGCGCATTGACGCCCGCGACCGTGACTACGACGGGCGCGAACGTCACGACGACGGTGATTCCCGACCAGTCAACCGTTGTGAAGTTCCTCGCCGACGGCACGTTCACCGTGCCTAACGGCGCCACGGCCCGCCTGCTTCTCGTGGGCGGCGGCGGTGCGGGCGGCTACGACGCGGCCGGCGGCGGCGGCGCGGGCGGCATGCTCGAGTTGAACGCTGTCGTCCTCGCGGCCGGCACCTACACGGTCTCCGTCGGCGCGGGCGGCGCGCCAGTCGCAAACGTCGCGCTC
>JAFSZJ010000106.1 GCA_017458965.1 Kiritimatiellia bacterium
CTTCTCCAATCCAATGGGGGCGACTTGGTTTCGACGGGGTACGTGGAGGCCGGGTTGCGCGCCGAGGATGCTCGTTGGCCTCGTTAAAAAACGGGCGAAACCACTAAACGCGAACGATAACTTCGCCATGGCTGCCTAAGCGCCCAACGCGCATGGCACCCACGCTTAAACCCTGACTTCCGCTAGGGGTGTACGCGAACTCAGCGGGACTTTGCCGGAAGCCCGACGGCTGGGCGTCCGAGCACCGTACAAACCGGCCGCATGCCTCCGGACGGGTCTGCCCGCGGACATGCCCGAAGGCGAGAACCAGACACGGGACACGCGCGTAGAAGCCTTGCCAAATCTGCTTCGGACGGGGGTTCGACTCCCCCCGCCTCCACCATTTTTTGAACAACTCATCAGCAAGGAACTGCATCATGGACTTCAAGATCGGGGTAATCGCGGATAGCTTCCGCCTCGCGCCGTTCGACGGCATCCGCAAGGCGGCCGATATGGGCGCGGATGGCGTTCAGGTTTACGCCGTTAAGGGTGACATCGGTCCGGAAATGCCGGCCGCACGCCGTCAGGAACTCGTCAAGCTCGTCGATAGCCTCGGACTTAAGATCTCGGCGCTATGCGGAGACACCGGCCGCGGCTTCGCCAGCGCCGAGAGGAACCCCGAGACGCTCCGCATCTCCAAGGCGATCGTCGATCTCGCGGTCGATGTCGGCACGAAGATCGTCACGACCCACATCGGCACCGTGCCCGCAGACCGCGCGAACCCTGTTTACGACGTGATGCTCGTCGCCTGCCGCGAACTCGCGGACTACGCCGCCACCAAAGGCGTCACCTTCGCGGTCGAGACCGGACCTGAGAAGGCCCCGCTTCTTCGCCAGTTCCTCGACGAGATCGACTCGCCCGGACTCGGCGTCAACCTCGACCCGGCCAACCTCGTCATGTGCTCGCACGACGATCCAGTCGCAGCGGTCAAGACGCTCGCCAAGTACATAGTCCACACCCATGCGAAGGACGGACTCCCCTACGATCCGCCGCGCGAGGACGGCGCCCGCTGGATCGAGCTTCCGCTGGGCAAGGGCGGAGTGCCATGGCCAGAGTACCTCAAGGCGCTCGACTCCATCGGATACCACGGCTTCCTGACGATCGAGCGCGAGGTCGGCGACGACCCGGCGGCCGACATCGGCATGGCCATGGACTTCCTCAGGGCGCACATCGCCGCCTAGGGAGTGGTTACGGCTTCGAACGACCCCAAGGCGTCCTCTGGTCCGAGGCCATCCGACGCAGCGACGCCGGAGAAGGCCACGCGCCGTGATGGCGCGTGGCTCCCGTCGCGTTTCCTCCGCGCCGGCGCCGCCGTGGGCGCGGCGCTTCTCGTCTTCAAGTTCGCGGGGTTGCTGCAGTCGATCGCCGTAGGACGCTATCTTCCGAAGGCGGCGGGCGACATCTACGTCTTCGCCTTCGAGAACTGCGTCTTCGCCCTCTTCCTCCTCGGCGACGGCATCATCGGCCCCGCTCTCATGCCGGTCTTCATGCGCGAGGCCTCGTCAGGGCCTGATGGCGAGCGGCGAGCGTGGAAAAACGCCAGCGCCTTCCTGACATGGCAGTTCCTCGTCCTGGCGGTACTCGTCGCGCTCCTCGCCACCTTCCCGGCCTTCTTCGTGAGTCTTCTCACATCCTGGACGCCGGAGTCCAACCCCGACAAGTTCGCTCTCGCCGCCTCGACCGTCCGTCGCCTTGCCCCATCTCTCCTCGGACTCTCGCTTGGCTCCACGACCTATACCCTCCTAAACGCCCGCAAACGCTTCTTCACGGCCGCGCTCGGCGACGCCGCATGGAAGTTCACGGCGATCGTCGCGCTTCTGCTCTTCGCGCACGGCTCCGCCGATCCCGCCCGCGTCCTGATCTCCGGTCTTGTCGCCGGAAGCGTCGCGAAGCTCGCGTTGCACTTCGCCGGCCTCGGGCGAGACGCCATGCGATTGCGCCCGACGTTGCGCTTCGAGGGCGGCTTCCCGCGCGCATTCGCCGTCCTTGCGTGGCCTCTGGCTATGGGCGTTGTCTTCGCGCTCGTCCGCGACAACCTCAACAACGTCTATTTCCCAAGCCTTCTCACGGACGGCATGATGCAGGCGAACTCGTGGGGTTCAAAGCTGGAGAAGGTCCTCGTGGTTCTCATCCCGACTACGCTCTCCATAGCCGCGTTCCCGTTCATGTGCGAAATGGCCGCAGAGAAGGGGGCCATCGGATCGTTCGCCTCGAGCATATCCCGTCAGATGCTCGCGCTCTTCATGCCCCTTGCGGCGTTCGTCGCCGTGGCGGCCTTGCCGATAACGGCGCTTGTGTTCCAGGGCGGCGCGTTCGACCACGCATCCGTCCACCGCACTGCGCTCTCCATGTCCCTCTACACTCTGGCGCTTCCGGCGGTTGCCGTCGAGACGATCCTCATGAAGGCTTTTTTCGCCTCGCGCCGCACTCTCCCCGTGGCGCTGCTTGGCATGGCGTTCTCCACGCTGAGCGTTGTCTTGAGCTGGCTTGGATCGCGTCATTTCGCGGACCGGGAAATGCTGGTTCTCGCGTCCATCGCCGGCGGATTCGTCCTTTCGCGATGGCTTAAGACGACCGCGCTATGCGCCATCTTCCGCAGGAGCGAAAGATCCTTCGGCGGATGGCCGTTCGCGTTGTTCGTGGCCAAACTGGCCGTGGCGTCCGTGGTGGCCGCGCTCGCCGCGCGCGAAGTCTTGATGCTGGTGCCGGCCATCTCGCCGCTTGCCTCGAAGGGCGCGATCCTTGTCCGCCTGGTGGAGGCGGGGTGCGCCGCCGCCGCCGCGCTCGTCATCTCGTTCGCTGTCCTGCGCATACGCGAACCGCTCGAACTGCTGCGCCTCGTCCGTTCCGGCCGCAAGGCGAAAAAAACTCGCGGCGAGTAGCCGCCGCGAGGTGATTGGATGGTTCGGGTAGCCGTGAAGGAGCCTAGCTCTTCTTCATGTCGCGGACGAACTTGGGGATGACGCCCGGGGTTGCGGCACGCTTCTTGCGCTTGTCGTCCATGACCTTCCCTAGGAGCAGGAAGAGCAGCGTGATGACCACGATGGCCGCGACCACGATGTAGATGACCATGCGCACCGTCTCGCCGGAGTCTTTCTGTGGTGGTGGGGTGGGCTTGTCGCCAGCCGATCGCGCATTTGCGGAGGCCTTGCGGGCTACGGCTATGGCGGCCGCCTTCGCGGCCTGGTCGTCTTCCGGTACCGCCGGGGCCTCCTCCGCTTCGATGACGGTCGTCTCAGCGGCCTCCTTCTCGGCGGCGATGCGTTCGGCCTCGGCGCGCTTGGCTTCGGCCTCCGCCTCGTTCACCGCGACGAGTTTAGCCTCAAGGTTGCGGGCGCGGATCTCGGCGTCCTCCACGATCTCCTTCGCGGTCTCCGCCATGGTGAAGACCTCCCACTTCCTGACTCCGCGCAACGCCTCGATTGCCGTGTCGAGGCGCTTGATGGCGTCGGATATGTCGCCCTTGCGCTTTGCGAGCGATTCTAGGCTCTCCGAAAGCAGATCGACCGCCGCGGCGATGGCCTTGCGCCCTTCCATGATCGTGGCGTTGCGGGCCTTGTGGTCTTCGGGGGAGAGTTTCACGAAATCATCCGGGAAGAGGTTGTCGAGGCGGAGGGCCATGCCGTTGCGCTGCGCGAGGCTCATGACGCCGAGAGCGTTGAACTCCACGATCGGGCACATGAAGATGGCGCCGACGCTGCCGGAGCCCGTAAGCAGCAGCGCGCCATCCGTCAGACCGTCCGAATCGATGTTCGTCGCGACGTACTGCGAACCAAGCGCCGTGATCTTGCCGGAGAGTTTAGTCACCGAGCCAAGCTCCCGCGAAATGCCGTACGCCATGATCGCGTTGCCCTCGTCCATCATGGACGGCGTGGCCTCAAGGGCGAGCGGCGTCACATGCACCGTTTCGCCGATCTCAAGGAGGACGAGGTCGCAAGCCTTAGCCGCGAACATCGAATCGACGATGAGCGGCGACCTGTCGGACGCATGGAGCGTGATGGCATCGACGCCGACTATGCGACGGGCCGGTATGGCCACGACGCGCTTGTCGGCGAAGATGAAGGCGGGGCCTGTGAAGGCTTCGTCGCCGGACTTGACGCGGACAACGGACTTGGCGACCCGCTCCCCATGGACTTTGATGCGAAGGGCGCCCATGAGGTCGTCGTAGGCCGTCGTCGATGCGGCGTTGACCGCCGCCATGTCCCACACCTTGCCGCCGCCTGCGCACACCTCGCAAAAACGCTTCCTCCTGCCTTCCTTGCCGCAGGACGGGCATGCGCCCGTGCCCTTGCAGGTCTTGCAGGGGATCTCCTTGATCTCGTCCTGCGGCTTCGAATGGGCCTGCGTCGGTTTCTTGAAGGTGGTGAGGCTGGCGTTGTATTTGATCTTGCCCGTGCCGCCGCATGTGCCGCACAGACCTGACCCGCCGCATTTCTCGCATCTGACGTAAATGCCGCCGGTGCCGTCGCATGTCGAGCACTTGAGCATCATGGAGGCCTCGAGTTCCGCAGCGTCCTTCAGGTATGGACGGACACGCCGTAGGTATGCGGTGGATTGGCGGGAGGCGATCATGCCGGACGCGACGAACTTCCCAAGCAGACCGACGATCTCGGGATCGTCCATGTTGCTACGAAGCTGGAAGAGCGAGGCGAGAAGCTGCACCTCCGGCTTCGATGCGGAGATCCGGCCTAGGAGCGCCAGCGCGGACTCGTACGGATCCTCGGCCTTGGCGGATGCGGCCGTACGCGCCGGCGCGACAGCCTTGCCATCAGCGGCCGCGGCGTGCGCGTCGTCGCCGGCGGTGGCGCCGCCCTGGGTCTGCGCCATCAGGAGCGCCGGTATGAGGAGGAGCGGTAAAAGGAACTTCGCGATCTTCATGGCGTCTTCCTGCGTACGGCGCTTCGCCGGTATCGGGCCTCAGCCCTCGAATGCCTGGCGGAGGTCCTCGATGATGTCGCCTGCGTCTTCGATGCCGCACGAGAGGCGGATGAGCCCCTCCGGTATGCCGGCCTCCTTGAGCTGCTCCGACGAAAGCTGGCGGTGCGTATGGCTCGCGGGGTGCAGGACGCAGGTGCGGCTGTCCGCGACATGGGTCTCGATGCTGATGAACTTGAAGCGGTCGATGAACTTCACCGCGTCATCGCGCGAACCCTTCACCGCGAAGGCGATCACGCCGCACGTGCCGTTGGGCATGTACTTCTCGGCGAGGGCGTGGTCCTTGTTGTCGGGGAGCCCGGGGAAGTTGACCCATTCGACCTCGGGGCGCGACTGGAGGAACTTCGCGACCTTGAGCGCGTTCTCGCAATGGCGCGGCATGCGGAGATGGAGCGTCTCGAGACCGATGTTGAGGAGGAACGAGCTGAAGGGCGATGCCTGCGAGCCGAGGTCGCGCATGAGCTGGGCCACGAGCTTCACGGTATAGCCCATCTTGCCGAACTTCTTCGTGTAGGTGAGACCATGGTAGGACTCGTCGGGTGTGGTGAGGCCCGGGAACTTGTCCGCATAGGCATCCCAGTCGAAGTTGCCGCTGTCGACGACGACGCCGCCAGTCTGGCACGCATGGCCGTCCATGTACTTGGTGGTGGAGTGGGTGACGATGTCGACGCCCCACTCGAATGGACGGCAGTTGATCGGCGTCGGGAAGGTGTTGTCGACTATGAAGGGTACGCCGTGCGAGTGCGCGAGGCGCGCGAACTTCTCGAGGTCGAGGACGCGGACGCCGGGGTTGGTGAGCGTCTCGCCGAAGACGGCCTTGGTGTTGGGCCGGAACTTCTTCGCCAGCTCCTCCTCGGGGAGGTCCTGGTCGACAAGTTCGATCTCGATGCCCATCTTCCTCATCGTGACGGTGAAGAGGTTGGAGGTGCCGCCGTATATGGCCGCAGTCGAGAGGATGTGGTCTCCGGCCTGGGCGATGTTGAAGAGCGCGTAGAAGTTGGCGGCCTGGCCGGATGAGGTCAGCACCGCGCCGACGCCGCCTTCAAGCTCGCGGATCTTGTCCGCGACCACATCGTTGGTCGGGTTCTGCAGGCGAGTGTAGAAGTAGCCGGAGGCTTCAAGGTCGAAGAGCTTGCCCATCTCCTCGCTGGTCGAGTATCGCCAGGTTGTCGACTGAAAGATGGGGAGCTGCCGGGATTCGCCGTTCTTTGGCTTCCAGCCGCCCTGGATGCAGATCGTGTCAAGCTTCATCGCGACGAATCCTTCCCGCAGGTGCAATAAAAAAAAGATGGCGGAGAGGGAGGGATTCGAACCCCCGGTGGCCGTAAGGCCACTCCTGATTTCGAGTCAGGTGCAGTAAACCAGGCTATGCAACCTCTCCGCTTGGTTGGAACCAACGCTGAAGATGATATCAGATTGCCGAAGCCATGGCAATGGGATTTTGCTCGTGTTTTTCCGTTAGTGCACCAGCCAATGGTTGTGGTACAATATCTGGCACATCCGTTAGCCGGATTCCGGCAAAGGAATGGAGACCAAGCTATGAACATCAAAAGGAAGACTTCGTTCGCTATCGTAGTCGTGTCCGTGGCGGCATCGGCCATAGTCACCACTGGGTGCTCGCGTGATGGGAAAGGCGCTTCACAGGGGACGAAAGCAGGCGCCGAATCCGCGGAGGAGGTCGCCTCTGAGCCACAGGACAAGCTGTCTTCGCTTTTCATGGAGGCCGAATCCCTCTACGGCGCCGGCTCCACCAACGAGACCATCGCGCTGCTCGACGGCGCGATAGCCGATCCCGAGTTCGCCAACGACAAGCGTCAGATTTTTGGGATGCTCATCCGCGTGATGCTCTTCTCCGGAATGGTCGAGGAGGCGTCGGACAGGATGCTTGCGGCGTACGTAGGCGACTCGGATATCGCAGCCGACGCAATGGGCGCCATATACTTCCATCACATGGAGACTGGAGATGCCAAGGCGGCCGCCGACTGGACTGCGCGCGTCCTGTCGACCGAGGGCGTTGCCGACAATGTCCGCCGCGCAATGCGCGAATGGAACCTTGTCTCCCACATCCAGCTTGGCGACACTGACGAGATTCTCTCGCTGGCCGATTCCTTGTTGCGCGACGCGCCCGGCGGCGATGCCATAACGATTCTCCAGCGCGCTATAGATATGCTCTTCGACCGTCATCAGACCCAGATCGTCGAGAAGATACTCTCCAACGGATCCAAGATCGTCACGAGCGACGAGGCCACGCGCAATCTTCTCCTCACATCGCGCCTCCGCCTTCTCGCGGAACAAGGGGCATGGGATGCGCTGGCCAAGCTTCTTCCCTCGGCTGCCGAGACGCTGCCGGATCAGGAGCTCCAGAGAGTCTTCCGCCGCATTGTCTCCGCGGCCAACGTGGCCAAGAACCCTGTGGTCGTCGATGAGATGTGCGCCCTCATAATTACCAACTTCGCCAGCAAGTCCACAACGGCGGCCTTCGCTGCGCGCCAGTGGACGGATAGCGCCGCCCGCAGCAACCTGTCCGCGTTGCCCGACCGCATAGCGGTGCTTCTAAACAAGGACTTCCCGGCTCCGCTTGTGGCAGGCATCTTCCAGCGGTATTTCTATGACGTTGTGGACGATCCGGCGATGGTCCGCGAGATGAAGGACATCGGAGAGCGCATCGCCCCAAAGGTGCAGGACGACGACACTAAGGGCGCGGTCATGACGATGGTCCTCGACTCGTGCTTCATTCTGGAGGACTACGATTCCGCGCTCACGCTTCTCCGCGCCGGTATCCACGGCTACGACTCCACCTGGCATGAGATGGCGATCGCGAAGGTCGAGGCCCATAAGGCCCTTGCTGAGAAGCGTCCGCTCGACGCCATCCGCCACTTCCGCGCCTTCATGGCCATAGTCGAGGTGGCTAAGGAGGGCGACGCCGCCGACCCCTCCACAGGTGTCGTTCATACCCGCGAGATGATCCTTGGCCGCAATGCCAAGCGCATTGGCGACATCTACCGCGACATGGCAGGTGACGCCACGGCCGCCTCCGCCGCGTACGCAGAGGCCCGCGCATACTACGGCAAGGCCCTTGCCACGAAACCCGAGAAGGAGGTCGCGGACATAATCGAGGCCGAGATGGCCGCGATTCCGGAATAGCGCCGCCCGCTGCGCGGGGGCATCCTGGGAAAATGAAAAGAAAAGACAAGCTCAACGTCGCCGTCATCGGTTGCGGCGTCATCAGTGAACTGCATCTGAAGTGCTACGCCCACAACCCCCATGCCCGCGTGGTGGCCGTCTGCGACGTCGTGCGGGACAGGGCCGAATTCGCCGCGCGTGAACGTGCGCCCGGGGCGCGAGTCTCGACCAACGCGGCCGATATCTTCTCCGACCCCACCATAGACGCGGTGTCTATATGCACGGATCACGGATCGCACGCGAAACTGTCATGCGCGGCGCTCGACGCCGGCAAGCATGTGCTTTGCGAGAAGAGCCTCGCGCGCAACGCCGCCGACCTGCGCCGGATGCTCGACGCGGAGAAGGCGCATCCCGGACTTGTCGCCGCCGGGGTCTTCCAGCACCGCTTCGAGCCGCTTCCGCGCGTTCTCCACGACCTCGTCCGCGAAGGCGCATTCGGGCGGCTGCTTACAGCCGCCGGCTCCCTCTACACGCTCCGCGACAACGCCTACTTCCAGAAGGACGCATGGCGCGGGACGCGGAAGGGCGAGGGCGGCTCCGCCCTCATCAACCAGTCGATCCACTACTTCGACCTCCTCCTCTGGATAGCGGGCGGCGCCGAGGCGGCCCAGGCGTATTCGGCCAACCTCAACCACCAGGGCGTCATCGAGACGGAGGACACGATCTCCGTGGCGCTGCGTTTCCGCAACGGGGCCCTTGGCTCCTTCCTCACGACCAACGCCGGCATACCGCAGTGGGAGTCGTCGCTGGTCTTCCAGGGGACCGCCGGAAGCGCAGAGGTCCGCGACGAGGCGCTTTTCTCCCTCGTCATGGCGGACAAGGCCGCCGAGAAGCGTGCCCGCGCCCGCATCGAGAAGGCCGTTTCATCCAGCCGCGCCTTCCCGAAGGGCAAGAGCTACTACGGCCCGGGCCATCAGGCGCAGATCGACGACTTCATCCGCGCCATACGCACATCCTCGCGGCCCTACGTCACCTTCTCGGACGCGGCTGAGACTGACGCGCTTGTGTTCGCGGCGTACGCCTCCGCC
>JAFSZJ010000107.1 GCA_017458965.1 Kiritimatiellia bacterium
CAAGAACACGGTGCGGAATACGAGATGGATTGCATAGAAGATAGCGCAGGTGTGAAACGAGCAATGCAGGATTACGGTGCGGAATAACTAGGCGGATTGGCCGGATGATGGCGCAGTGATGAAACTAGCAATGCAAGAATATGGTGCGGAAGGCGAGGTGGAGACGGATGGCCAGGATGGTGGCGCAGGTGTGAAACGAGCAATGCAAGAATATGGTGCGGAAGACGGAGGGACTAGGCGGATTGAGCGGATGAAGGGGTGAATAGTCGGCAACCGCCATCGCCCAAAAGCGAATGCTCCAAAACCAAATGCGCAGTCCGCGACCGCGGACTGCGCATTGGCGTCTTTTGATTGTCTGTGACGGACGAGCGTATGATGTATCACGCCATGTGGTTCGTCCCCACCGTCAGTGGGAGCGTTCTGCCGCCAAAGACGAACTCGCCGTTGATGCCGTCGGGAAGCGTGACGGTGCCTGTGGCGGCGTCGCCGTCGAAGGCGAGATCGACTTCCACAAATCCCTTCGGATGAGGAACCTTCGCCTTGACCGACTTCAGCTCCCCGGGCTGCGGCGCGACGCGGACGGTCTTGAAGAACGGCGATGAGGGCATGACGCCGGCCGTTCCGGACTGGAGCCAGAAGATCGGGTGCGAGCCCCAGGCATGGCAGTCGCTCCTCGCCTTTTCCCCCGGAGACTCGAGCGGAGTCCGGAGGCCAAGCTTGACATATTCGCGCCAGAGGTCGAGGCGCTTTTGGAAGAGATCGCCTCGTCCGATCCTGAAGTAGGCCTCGAAGAGGTAGTGCGAGAAATAGACCGTTGCGCGGCAGAGGTCCGTTGCCTCCACAAGAGCCTTGACGACCCGGGCGCGCTTGTCCTCCGGCAGGATGTCCGCGATGATCGCCAGCGAAAGCGCGTGTTCGCTGAAGTGGGTTTTGGCGTCGGTATCCGCGATCATGCCGCGATCCTTGTCCCAGAAGACGCGGATCACGCCGTCCGCGACGCGCTTTGCGCGGCCTTCCCAGTACGAGGCCATCGCCTCGTCGCCGAGAGCGCGTTCGACCTTCGCCGCGCTTTGGAGCGCGAGGATCCAGAAGAGCGACATGATCGAGCCGCGTTCAGCATCGCCCTCCATAGAGCCAGGCGCCCAGCTTTCGGTCTTGTAGGGATTGACCGAAGGCCAGTCGTAGAAGTTCCAGCCGGGGAGATTGCATAGGATGCCGTCCGCATCCTCGTAGTTCGCCATACCGGAGAGGGTGTGGCGCATGCCGGGAACGCGAGCGCGGAGCCATTCGGCGTTGTCGTGCCACATGGCGTAGTCGCCGAACATGAGGAGCCAGCACAGGGTGTAGGAGCCGCCTTCCTGAAGACCGCGCGTCGGATAGTTGAACGGCACCATGCCGTCGTCGCGCGCGGCGAGATCGTACATCTCGATGGCGCGGCGGATGATGCGGTCGTCCCTGAATAGGGCGGAGAGGACAAGGAGCTGTACGCGCGTGTCGCCGGGGTACATCTGCTGCTCGTAGAAGGGGCAGTCGAAAAGCATCTCGTGGCAGCACATCTGCATTCCGCGCAGGCATATCTTCTGTACGGCGGGGAGCGTATCGTCCTCGCACGCGAAGGCGCTTTCGCGCTCAAGCGGGTAGCGCGACTCAATGAGGGAAAGGCGTGTGAGCGTCAGCGGCTCGTCCTGCGTCTCTATGCGGATCTCCGCCCAGCGCCCGGTGCGCCACCAGAGGGAGGTGAAGCGGGCGGGGCGTCCGTCGGGGCGGTAGATGTCGCCATAGCCGCCCAGCGTCTTCCCTACGAAGGCGTTGCGGTCGCGCTTCACCCAGTCTGGGTAGACGAGCGACTCATGGAACACCAGCTGTATCGTGGCGCCCTTGCCGCCATTGGTGGCGACGTCGGGATATGCGCCGTAATAGTCATCGAGGTCCCAGAGGGCGCGGACGAAGGAATTGGCCGGGATCTCGATTGGCGCGCCGTCCTTCACGAGCGCGTCGAAGCGGGCGATGAGAGGGTTGCGTCCGTCCTCCTCCGTGTAGAAGTAGGGCTTGGACGAAGGCACCTTTATCTGCCGCCGCACCAGACCGTCGCCGACGACGGTGGCCTCCTTCTCGATCTTCTCGGGGCGCTCCTCCGAGACGGCGCGGAAGCGTCCGGGGGCGATGGCGCGTTCGATCTGGTCGGGGAGCTGCGCTGGGAATAGAAGCCAGCCCCTCGTCCTTCCGCCACAATGCTGCGCACCCGGCTTGTGGGTGACGGGCTGGCGCACGACCGTGGGTTTCCGCCAGTCCCGCGGCTCGGCGTGGAGGACGCCGTCGCCTTCGATGAGGAAGGACGAACCCGTGCCCCATGCGCCGCAGCCCGGCGTCGGCGGGATCGGGATTGTGCCATCGACGATGCCGACCTGCCAGACGCTTGTTTCGCGTCCTGTCGTGAGGGCGGCGTCGTAGGCGCCTGCCGCCTTGAAGATGAAGCCGCCCTTCCAGCTAAGCTGCGCCAGCGGCGCCGCCTCGCCGATCGTCCAGCATGTCGCCTCGATGACATGGGCTCCGGGCTTGAGCGCCGCCTCGTAGGTATGGTACTGCCAGTTCTCGATGAGGCCCCTGTTCGGACCGCGGGATACGATTTCGCCGTCGAGCGCGAGGACGAAGCGCTCGTCAGCCGAAATGTCGAAGACGAGAGGCTCGTCCGTGGCCTCGAACTCGGCCTTGAAGCGGACGACCCTTGGCGCAAGGCCGGGGATCTCCGAAACCAGATCAGGGTGCCAGACCCATGAAGCCTCATCGACAGGCTGCTGTATCGTCATGCCTGTGTTGCCACGCGAGTACCTCGCCTCGCGGAAAACGCGCTTTATGCTGTTCATGATGGAAAGATGCTACCACATTCCCGACGGGGAGCGGTTATTTCTTGCAACGTCCATTGTAATAGTGCATAATACTCAAACTGCATTGGCAAGTAATGGAGCAGAGAAGATGGGAACAGGACGCACACTCAACAAGAAACCCCGCACAAGGCCGACCAAGAGCGAGGGCGAGCGCCGGCGTCGCGACAAGACGCATGTGAAGCGCCTCGTAGCTCTCGGCATGGATCCTGAAAAGGCGGCCAAGCTTACGACCGGTGCCGCGCGCGAAGCGCTCAAGCACCCGCTCAAGGTCAAGAAGGCCGCCGAGAAGGCCGCTGCCGCTGAATAAGCCCGCCGCAACAATGCGGCTTGCAGCCAGGTCATAATCCGAGAAGG
The DNA here is from genome assembly GCA_017458965.1 of Kiritimatiellia bacterium. Lineage (GTDB taxonomy): Bacteria > Verrucomicrobiota > Kiritimatiellia > RFP12 > JAAYLN01 > RGIG3612. The sequence goes on from JAFSZJ010000107.1 coordinate 3,240, forward strand.
GAATCTGCAATGAAGAAGGACATCCATCCGAAATACACCGAGGCCACGATCACGTGCGCCTGCGGGAACGTGATCAAGACCCGTTCGACCGTCAAGGCCATGAACGTCAACACCTGCGCGGCCTGCCACCCGTACTTCACCGGGCAGCAGACCCTCGTCGATACGGAAGGCCGCATCGACCAGTTCCGCAAGCGTTACGGCAAGTTCATGAACAAGTAAGGGGCCTTGGCCGGCGTCCCCGATGATCGACCAGAAGCGCATCGCGAGGGTTCTTGACCGGCTTGAAGACCTCGAACGCCTGCTCGGCGACCCGGAAGTCCTCGCTAATCCGAGGCGTCTCAAGGAGATCGTCCGCGAGCACGCGGCTCTCAAGAGGCTTGAGGCCGACGTAAGGGACTACAAGTCCGCCAGCGAACAGCTGGCGGACGATCTTGCCATTTCTACCGACGAATCATCCGACCCCGACCTGCGCGCGATGGCGGAGGAGGAGATCCCCGCCTTGCGCGAGAAGATCGCCTCCTCCGAGAAGGCGGTCATGCTCGCCCTCCTGCCGCCAGATCCGGCGGATGCGCGCAACGCGCTTCTCGAGGTCCGGGCCGGCACGGGCGGCGACGAAGCCGCCCTGTTCGCCGGCGACCTCTTCCGCATGTACTCGCGCTACTGCGAGACGCGCGGCTGGAAGGTCTCCGTGATGGACGACAACCCGGGCGAGGCGGGTGGCTACAAGGAGATCATCGCGACCGTCTCCGGCGACGGCGCATACGGCGACCTCCGGTTCGAGAGCGGGACGCACCGTGTGCAGCGCGTTCCGGCGACCGAGGCGCAGGGGCGCATCCATACCTCCGCCGCGACGGTGCTGGTCCTCCCCGAAGTCGAGGACGACGACGACATCGACATCCCCGAGGACGAGCTTCGCATAGACATCTTCTGCGCGGGCGGCCATGGCGGACAGGGCGTCAACACCACCTACTCCGCCGTACGCATCACGCATCTTCCGACGGGCCTCGTGGCCCAGTGCCAGGACGAGCGCAGCCAGCACCGCAACAAGGAGAAGGCCATGCGCGTCCTCAAGGCGCGTCTGCTCGACCAGCGCCGCGCCGCCGAGGAGGCCAAGGCCGGGCAGAACCGCCGCGACCTGGCCGGCAACGGCGACCGCAGCCAGAAGATCCGGACCTACAACTATCCGCAGAACCGGATAACGGACCATCGCATCAACTACACGGCCTACAACCTCTCCGGCGTCATGGAGGGCGATCTTGAGGCCATGCTCACGGCGCTCCGCGAGCACGATCAGGCGCAGCGCCTTGAGATCGAGCTCGGGGCATGAACGGCAGCCAGAGCAAAACTTCTCAGTTCCTCATCGTAGGCCCGTCGCCGCACATCCACGCGCCGGGTTCCGTGCGGACGATCATGCTCGACGTGCTGATCGCCCTTCTTCCGGCGCTGGCGGCGTCATGCGCGATCTTCGGTCTCCGTGCGCTGGCGCTCGTCTCGACATGCGTGGCGTCATGCGTCCTCACGGAGCATCTGTGCCGCAGGGCCATGAGGCGTCCGGACACCACCGGCGACCTCAGCGCCGTCGTCACGGGCGTGCTTCTCGCCTTCAACCTTCCCCCGACTCTCCCGTTCTGGATGGCGGCGCTCGGTTCAGTTTTCGCCATCGCGATCGCCAAGCAGGTCTTCGGCGGCCTCGGATACAACCCTTTCAACCCCGCCCTCGCGGCCCGCGCCTTTCTCCTCGTCTCCTTCACCGGCGCGATGACCACATGGTCGGCGACGGCCGCGTTCGACCCGTCCTCCGTCGCGGACGCAGTAACGACCGCGACTCCGCTTGGCCTTGCAAAGGCCGCGATGCGCTCCGGGCTGCCACCTCCCATCACCATGGACGCGCCTATGATCTGGCGCTTCGCAACCGGTGGCATCAACGGATGCCTTGGCGAGACATGCTCCATAGCGTTGCTCCTCGGAGCATGCTATCTGGTCTTCCGCAAGGTCATAACGCTCCATACGCCAATAGCCTATCTGGGCACGGTCGCGGTGCTTGCCGCCGCGCTTCGCATCGCGTCGCCGGCGACGGCGATGCCGGTGTCGTTCCATCTCCTTTCCGGCGGACTCATGCTGGGCGCCCTCTTCATGGCGACGGACATGGTGACAACCCCGTCCACGGAAGCAGGCAAGATCATTTTCGGCATCGGATGCGGCATCCTCACCATGGTCATCCGGTCAGCACGGGGCGGCGCGTATCCCGAAGGCGTCAGCTTCGCGATACTGATCATGAACGCCTTCACGCCGCTGATCGACAGGATCACGCCGCATCGAGTCTTCGGCCGTGGCAGGAAGCCAAAGGCGAAGAAGGAGGAGGCGCGCCGCAAGGCGTAGGGCTGCCATGCGCGAACTCCTCAGGCTCACATTCCTGCTGGCGATCTTCTGCGCATTGAGCGCCGGGGTGCTGGCGTTTGTATCGACGCGCACCGAGAAGGCCAGAGCCGGCGTCGCCGAAGCAAGGCGGCTCGACGCCGCCCGCCGCGTCCTCCACCTGGCGGATGGCGAGACCTTCCGCGAGGACAAGACGCTCGGCGCATTCGTGGCGGAGAAGGACGGACGCATTGTGAAAGCCGCCGTCGAGTGCGGTTCTCCAAACGGCTATGGCGGACCGATCCGCGCCATCGTCTCTGCGACGGCCGACGGCAGAATCCTAGACTTCGCCGTCCTAGAAGCCTCGGAAACACCTGGCCTCGGCGCGAAGATCGGCTCCAAGGACTTCGCCAGACGGCTGGGCGGCATGCCGCTATCCTCAGATTGGCGCGTCAAACGCGATGGCGGTGATGTCGATGCCGTGACTTCCGCCACCATCTCATCCCGCGCCGCCTGCGAGGCCGTGGCTTCAGCTGCGGGGCGGCTGGAGCAGATGATAGATAGTAGATAGTGGATAGCAGATAATAGATGATAGATAACAGATAACAGATAATAGATGAGAGATGAGAGATGAAAGATGAGAGATGAGAGATGGAAGATGAACGATGAAAGATGAGAGATAGAAGTTTTGGAATGTAGGAACCCGCCAACCATGAACACGCCAACCATCATAGCCCACCGGGGCGGCAAGGACGAAGCCGAGGAGAACAGCGCCGAATCGTTCGCCGACGCGCTGTCGCACGGCATACTTGGCGCGGAGACGGATGTCCGGCTAACCCGCGACGGACATGTGGTGATAATGCACGACCCCACAGTGGATCGCACGACCACCTCCACCGGACATATCGCGGAGATGACGCTTTCCGAGGTCAAGTCCCTCTCTCTGCGCAAGACTGGACAGCGGGTCCCGACGCTTGAAGAGTTCTGCGAGGTCTATCGGGGACGCGCCGACGCGGACATCGAGATCGAGTTGAAGCTCGACGCCGGATCCGAGCAAGCCGACCGCATGGACCACTATCTGCGCAGCGTCTATAAGACTTCATCGTCCATCCTGGCGCCCGGGACATTCGCCTTCTCGTCTTTTCATCCGGCAACTCTCCGCCGTATGCGCGCCCTCTTCCCCGATGCGGCGCTGGCGTTCATCACCTGGTCTAACACGGCCGAGGTGATTCTTTCCGCTTCGCTCATGGGGTGCCGCAGGCTGTGCACGGTTTGGGACAATTCCACCGCGCATGGCGTCGTGCTCACGCATCAGGCCGGGATGACGGCAAACCTCTGGTGCTCCGACACGCCCGAAGTGTACCGCCTGGTGTCGCTCATGGGCGCGGATGTCTCCACCTCGAATGTGCCGAGAGCTATTTGCGCCGCAGCTGCGGCGCAAATAGCTCTCGGCACATTCGAGGTGGAGACATCCGCGCCCATGAGCGACACCAGGCGGTACACTTCGGGCGTGTCGGAGCACCAGAGGTTTGCCGTCATCCCGGCCTGATGCGTGAGCACGACGCCATGCGCGGTGGAATTGTCCCAAACCGTGCACAGCCTGCGGCACCCCATGAGCGAAGCGGAAAGAATCACCTCGGCCGTGTTAGACCAGGTGATGAACGCCAGCGCCGCATCGGGGAAGAGGGCGCGCATACGGCGGAGAGTTGCCGGATGAAAAGACGAGAAGGCGAATGTCCCGGGCGCCAGGATGGACGATGAAGTCTTATAGACGCTGCGCAGATAGTGGTCCATGCGGTCGGCTTGCTCGGATCCGGCGTCGAGCTTCAACTCGATCTCGATGTCCGCGTCGGCGCGTCCCCGATAGACCTCGCAGAACTCTTCAAGCGTCGGGACCCGCTGTCCAGTCTTGCGCAGAGAGAGGGACTTGACCTCGGAAAGCGTCATCTCCGCGATATGTCCGGTGGAGGTGGTCGTGCGATCCACTGTGGGGTCGTGCATTATCACCACATGTCCGTCGCGGGTTAGCCGGACATCCGTCTCCGCGCCAAGTATGCCGTGCGACAGCGCGTCGGCGAACGATTCGGCGCTGTTCTCCTCGGCTTCGTCCTTGCCGCCCCGGTGGGCTATGATGGTTGGCGTGTTCATGGTTGGCGGGTTCCTACATTCCAAAACTTCTATCTCTCATCTTTCATCGTTCATCTTCCATCTCTCATCTCTCATCTTTCATCTCTCATCTCTCATCTATTATCTGTTATCTGTTATCTATCATCTATTATCTGCTATCCACTATCTACTATCTATCATCTGCTCCAGCCGCCCCGCAGCTGAAGCCACGGCCTCGCAGGCGGCGCGGGATGAGATGGTGGCGGAAGTCACGGCATCGACATCACCGCCATCGCGTTTGACGCGCCAATCTGAGGATAGCGGCATGCCGCCCAGCCGTCTGGCGAAGTCCTTGGAGCCGATCTTCGCGCCGAGGCCAGGTGTTTCCGAGGCTTCTAGGACGGCGAAGTCTAGGATTCTGCCGTCGGCCGTCGCAGAGACGATGGCGCGGATCGGTCCGCCATAGCCGTTTGGAGAACCGCACTCGACGGCGGCTTTCACAATGCGTCCGTCCTTCTCCGCCACGAATGCGCCGAGCGTCTTGTCCTCGCGGAAGGTCTCGCCATCCGCCAGGTGGAGGACGCGGCGGGCGGCGTCGAGCCGCCTTGCTTCGGCGACGCCGGCTCTGGCCTTCTCGGTGCGCGTCGATACAAACGCCAGCACCCCGGCGCTCAATGCGCAGAAGATCGCCAGCAGGAATGTGAGCCTGAGGAGTTCGCGCATGGCAGCCCTACGCCTTGCGGCGCGCCTCCTCCTTCTTCGCCTTTGGCTTCCTGCCACGGCCGAAGACTCGATGCGGCGTGATCCTGTCGATCAGCGGCGTGAAGGCGTTCATGATCAGTATCGCGAAGCTGACGCCTTCGGGATACGCGCCGCCCCGTGCTGACCGGATGACCATGGTGAGGATGCCGCATCCGATGCCGAAAATGATCTTGCCTGCTTCCGTGGACGGGGTTGTCACCATGTCCGTCGCCATGAAGAGGGCGCCCAGCATGAGTCCGCCGGAAAGGAGATGGAACGACACCGGCATCGCCGTCGCCGGCGACGCGATGCGAAGCGCGGCGGCAAGCACCGCGACCGTGCCCAGATAGGCTATTGGCGTATGGAGCGTTATGACCTTGCGGAAGACCAGATAGCATGCTCCGAGGAGCAACGCTATGGAGCATGTCTCGCCAAGGCATCCGTTGATGCCACCGGTTGCGAAGCGCCAGATCATAGGCGCGTCCATGGTGATGGGAGGTGGCAGCCCGGAGCGCATCGCGGCCTTTGCAAGGCCAAGCGGAGTCGCGGTCGTTACTGCGTCCGCGACGGAGGACGGGTCGAACGCGGCCGTCGCCGACCATGTGGTCATCGCGCCGGTGAAGGAGACGAGGAGAAAGGCGCGGGCCGCGAGGGCGGGGTTGAAAGGGTTGTATCCGAGGCCGCCGAAGACCTGCTTGGCGATCGCGATGGCGAAAACTGAACCGAGCGCCGCCATCCAGAACGGGAGAGTCGGGGGAAGGTTGAAGGCGAGAAGCACGCCCGTGACGACGGCGCTGAGGTCGCCGGTGGTGTCCGGACGCCTCATGGCCCTGCGGCACAGATGCTCCGTGAGGACGCATGACGCCACGCATGTCGAGACGAGCGCCAGCGCACGGAGACCGAAGATCGCGCATGACGCCGCCAGCGCCGGAAGAAGGGCGATCAGCACGTCGAGCATGATCGTCCGCACGGAACCCGGCGCGTGGATGTGCGGCGACGGGCCTACGATGAGGAACTGAGAAGTTTTGCTCTGGCTGCCGTTCATGCCCCGAGCTCGATCTCAAGGCGCTGCGCCTGATCGTGCTCGCGGAGCGCCGTGAGCATGGCCTCAAGATCGCCCTCCATGACGCCGGAGAGGTTGTAGGCCGTGTAGTTGATGCGATGGTCCGTTATCCGGTTCTGCGGATAGTTGTAGGTCCGGATCTTCTGGCTGCGGTCGCCGTTGCCGGCCAGGTCGCGGCGGTTCTGCCCGGCCTTGGCCTCCTCGGCGGCGCGGCGCTGGTCGAGCAGACGCGCCTTGAGGACGCGCATGGCCTTCTCCTTGTTGCGGTGCTGGCTGCGCTCGTCCTGGCACTGGGCCACGAGGCCCGTCGGAAGATGCGTGATGCGTACGGCGGAGTAGGTGGTGTTGACGCCCTGTCCGCCATGGCCGCCCGCGCAGAAGATGTCTATGCGAAGCTCGTCCTCGGGGATGTCGATGTCGTCGTCGTCCTCGACTTCGGGGAGGACCAGCACCGTCGCGGCGGAGGTATGGATGCGCCCCTGCGCCTCGGTCGCCGGAACGCGCTGCACACGGTGCGTCCCGCTCTCGAACCGGAGGTCGCCGTATGCGCCGTCGCCGGAGACGGTCGCGATGATCTCCTTGTAGCCACCCGCCTCGCCCGGGTTGTCGTCCATCACGGAGACCTTCCAGCCGCGCGTCTCGCAGTAGCGCGAGTACATGCGGAAGAGGTCGCCGGCGAACAGGGCGGCTTCGTCGCCGCCCGTGCCGGCCCGGACCTCGAGAAGCGCGTTGCGCGCATCCGCCGGATCTGGCGGCAGGAGGGCGAGCATGACCGCCTTCTCGGAGGAGGCGATCTTCTCGCGCAAGGCGGGGATCTCCTCCTCCGCCATCGCGCGCAGGTCGGGGTCGGATGATTCGTCGGTAGAAATGGCAAGATCGTCCGCCAGCTGTTCGCTGGCGGACTTGTAGTCCCTTACGTCGGCCTCAAGCCTCTTGAGAGCCGCGTGCTCGCGGACGATCTCCTTGAGACGCCTCGGATTAGCGAGGACTTCCGGGTCGCCGAGCAGGCGTTCGAGGTCTTCAAGCCGGTCAAGAACCCTCGCGATGCGCTTCTGGTCGATCATCGGGGACGCCGGCCAAGGCCCCTTACTTGTTCATGAACTTGCCGTAACGCTTGCGGAACTGGTCGATGCGGCCTTCCGTATCGACGAGGGTCTGCTGCCCGGTGAAGTACGGGTGGCAGGCCGCGCAGGTGTTGACGTTCATGGCCTTGACGGTCGAACGGGTCTTGATCACGTTCCCGCAGGCGCACGTGATCGTGGCCTCGGTGTATTTCGGATGGATGTCCTTCTTCATTGCAGATTCCCTTCTCGGATTATGACCTGGCTGCAAGCCGCATTGTTGCGGCGGGCTTATTCAGCGGCAGCGGCCTTCTCGGCGGCCTTCTTGACCTTGAGCGGGTGCTTGAGCGCTTCGCGCGCGGCACCGGTCGTAAGCTTGGCCGCCTTTTCAGGATCCATGCCGAGAGCTACGAGGCGCTTCACATGCGTCTTGTCGCGACGCCGGCGCTCGCCCTCGCTCTTGGTCGGCCTTGTGCGGGGTTTCTTGTTGAGTGTGCGTCCTGTTCCCATCTTCTCTGCTCCATTACTTGCCAATGCAGTTTGAGTATTATGCACTATTACAATGGACGTTGCAAGAAATAACCGCTCCCCGTCGGGAATGTGGTAGCATCTTTCCATCATGAACAGCATAAAGCGCGTTTTCCGCGAGGCGAGGTACTCGCGTGGCAACACAGGCATGACGATACAGCAGCCTGTCGATGAGGCTTCATGGGTCTGGCACCCTGATCTGGTTTCGGAGATCCCCGGCCTTGCGCCAAGGGTCGTCCGCTTCAAGGCCGAGTTCGAGGCCACGGACGAGCCTCTCGTCTTCGACATTTCGGCTGACGAGCGCTTCGTCCTCGCGCTCGACGGCGAAATCGTATCCCGCGGTCCGAACAGGGGCCTCATCGAGAACTGGCAGTACCATACCTACGAGGCGGCGCTCAAGCCCGGAGCCCATGTCATCGAGGCGACATGCTGGACGATCGGCGAGGCGGCGCCGCTGGCGCAGCTTAGCTGGAAGGGCGGCTTCATCTTCAAGGCGGCAGGCGCCTACGACGCCGCCCTCACGACAGGACGCGAAACAAGCGTCTGGCAGGTCGGCATCGTCGATGGCACAATCCCGATCCCGCCGACGCCGGGCTGCGGCGCATGGGGCACGGGTTCGTCCTTCCTCATCGAAGGCGACGGCGTCCTCCACGCCGAGCCGCGGGACTGGCGGAAACCCACGGTCGTGCGCCAGCCCGTCACCCACAAGCCGGGTGCGCAGCATTGTGGCGGAAGGACGAGGGGCTGGCTTCTATTCCCAGCGCAGCTCCCCGACCAGATCGAACGCGCCATCGCCCCCGGACGCTTCCGCGCCGTCTCGGAGGAGCGCCCCGAGAAGATCGAGAAGGAGGCCACCGTCGTCGGCGACGGTCTGGTGCGGCGGCAGATAAAGGTGCCTTCGTCCAAGCCCTACTTCTACACGGAGGAGGACGGACGCAACCCTCTCATCGCCCGCTTCGACGCGCTCGTGAAGGACGGCGCGCCAATCGAGATCCCGGCCAATTCCTTCGTCCGCGCCCTCTGGGACCTCGATGACTATTACGGCGCATATCCCGACGTCGCCACCAATGGCGGCAAGGGCGCCACGATACAGCTGGTGTTCCATGAGTCGCTCGTCTACCCAGACTGGGTGAAGCGCGACCGCAACGCCTTCGTAGGGAAGACGCTGGGCGGCTATGGCGACATCTACCGCCCCGACGGACGCCCCGCCCGCTTCACCTCCCTCTGGTGGCGCACCGGGCGCTGGGCGGAGATCCGCATAGAGACGCAGGACGAGCCGCTGACGCTCACACGCCTTTCCCTCATTGAGTCGCGCTACCCGCTTGAGCGCGAAAGCGCCTTCGCGTGCGAGGACGATACGCTCCCCGCCGTACAGAAGATATGCCTGCGCGGAATGCAGATGTGCTGCCACGAGATGCTTTTCGACTGCCCCTTCTACGAGCAGCAGATGTACCCCGGCGACACGCGCGTACAGCTCCTTGTCCTCTCCGCCCTATTCAGGGACGACCGCATCATCCGCCGCGCCATCGAGATGTACGATCTCGCCGCGCGCGACGACGGCATGGTGCCGTTCAACTATCCGACGCGCGGTCTTCAGGAAGGCGGCTCCTACACCCTGTGCTGGCTCCTCATGTTCGGCGACTACGCCATGTGGCACGACAACGCCGAATGGCTCCGCGCTCGCGTTCCCGGCATGCGCCACACCCTCTCCGGTATGGCGAACTACGAGGATGCGGACGGCATCCTATGCAATCTCCCCGGCTGGAACTTCTACGACTGGCCTTCGGTCAATCCCTACAAGACCGAAAGCTGGGCGCCTGGCTCTATGGAGGGCGATGCTGAACGCGGCTCGATCATGTCGCTCTTCTGGATCCTCGCGCTCCAAAGCGCGGCGAAGGTCGAACGCGCTCTCGGCGACGAGGCGATGGCCTCGTACTGGGAAGGCCGCGCAAAGCGCGTCGCGGACGGCGTGATCCGCGTCTTCTGGGACAAGGATCGCGGCATGATCGCGGATACCGACGCCAAAACCCACTTCAGCGAACACGCGCTTTCGCTGGCGATCATCGCGGACATCCTGCCGGAGGACAAGCGCGCCCGGGTCGTCAAGGCTCTTGTGGAGGCAACGGACCTCTGCCGCGCAACGGTCTATTTCTCGCACTACCTCTTCGAGGCCTACTTCAGGATCGGACGAGGCGATCTCTTCCAAAAGCGCCTCGACCTCTGGCGCGAATATGTCAAGCTTGGCCTCCGGACTCCGCTCGAGTCTCCGGGGGAAAAGGCGAGGAGCGACTGCCATGCCTGGGGCTCGCACCCGATCTTCTGGCTCCAGTCCGGAACGGCCGGCGTCATGCCCTCATCGCCGTTCTTCAAGACCGTCCGCGTCGCGCCGCAGCCCGGGGAGCTGAAGTCGGTCAAGGCGAAGGTTCCTCATCCGAAGGGATTTGTGGAAGTCGATCTCGCCTTCGACGGCGACGCCGCCACAGGCACCGTCACGCTTCCCGACGGCATCAACGGCGAGTTCGTCTTTGGCGGCAGAACGCTCCCACTGACGGTGGGGACGAACCACATGGCGTGATACATCATACGCTCGTCCGTCACAGACAATCAAAAGACGCCAATGCGCAGTCCGCGGTCGCGGACTGCGCATTTGGTTTTGGAGCATTCGCTTTTGGGCGATGGCGGTTGCCGACTATTCACCCCTTCATCCGCTCAATCCGCCTAGTCCCTCCGTCTTCCGCACCATATTCTTGCATTGCTCGTTTCACACCTGCGCCACCATCCTGGCCATCCGTCTCCACCTCGCCTTCCGCACCATATTCTTGCATTGCTAGTTTCATCACTGCGCCATCATCCGGCCAATCCGCCTAGTTATTCCGCACCGTAATCCTGCATTGCTCGTTTCACACCTGCGCTATCTTCTATGCAATCCATCTCGTATTCCGCACCGTGTTCTTG
>JAFSZJ010000108.1 GCA_017458965.1 Kiritimatiellia bacterium
CCAAGGACCGAGAGAAGGCCGATGAACCACATCGTCCTGCCACCCTGCTGGATGTAGCGCACCCACTCGTTCACGACCTCCTCGCGGATAATGGTCCCCTGCCCCTCTTCCGCTTCGGCGGCCGCGCCTTCAACCTGCGCCTCCGCCACCTCGGCGGCGTTAGTCCCGGGCACCATCTCGGCGGCCTGTTCCTGCGCAAACGCAAAACCCACAGTCAACGCCGCAGCGGCGGCGAAAGTGATGATCATCGATTTCATAGCATTCTCCCCTCTAGCATTTCATGTGCCATTTCCGGCAAGGTCAACGCACCATCCCAAGCCCGAGGATCGGGAGGACCTCGCGGACAAGGAACGAGTCAAGGTCGAAGAGGGCGAAACCGGCCGCGCCGCCGCGCCGAAGCGCGGCGATCTGGTCTATCACCTGGTCGGAGGCCAGACGGCTTTCCGCCGCTGTCACGCCAATGCCACCAACGACGCGATGCGCCACGCCCTTCTTCTTGAGTTGCGTCGCCAGTAGCTCGTTGAACTTGGAGATGTCCTCCGTGTAGTTCATCGGGAAGACATAATCGACATAGCCGCATTCGAGCCAGGCCATCCAGTCCTGCCCCACGGACTCGACGCAAGTCGGGTACTTGCCGAGGACGGCGGCCGTGACGAGACGCCCTGGCGCACGGCGCCTCTGCATTGCGCGAATATCGGCTACAAGCGCCGTCACCTGCGCCGTCCGCCACCTGACCAGCTCGCCGAAGACCGGCTGCCGCTTCGCGTCGTCAGGCCATTTGGCCACAGTCTTGCCACGGTCGGTCTCGAACCGAATGCGCGTCCCTGTGCCAAGCGATCCGTAGTAGTCCGGATAGCGCACGAAGTCGAGGTGGATGCCGTCCACCTTGTACCTGCAGAGCATCTCCTCCGCGGCGCGGACGATGTGCGCTCTTGCGGCCGGGTTCGCCGGGTCGATCCATGCCGATGACGCCCCTGTGGTCGCGTCAAGAAGCCACCCGTCCTTGCGGAACCTGTCCAGACGCGATGGAGTCGCCTCCGTGGTGCTGAAGCAGATAAGCCATGCATGCACGCGAAGCCCGAGCGGCTTCGCCGCCGCTATGCAAGCCTTCAGCTGGTCGCCCTCCACGACGGTCGAGCGAGGAAGCGAAGGCGCGTCGCAATACGAAAAGCCAGGTCCGCCAACTTTCACGAGGATGTCCGTGACTCCGGCGGCCTTTAGCGCCCGGCATGTCGAAGGCCAGTCACCAAGCCCCGTACCGGCATGGTCCCAAACGGCGCGAATCTCCCCTTCGGCGGGTTTCTGCGCAAGGCCATACGCCTCCTTCATCGCGCGGTCGAGCTCGCCGGCAAGCATCCAGGCGACGGCATGGCGTCCTTCCGACGCCTTGGACTTCGCGTTCGCCTCAATCTTACTGGCGTCCTCGATGCGCTTGCGCATCTCAGCCCATCTTGGAGATGATGCCTTCGTCCTGGTCTTCGCGGCCGCATCTGAGGGACTTTCCCATGGCCCGGCATGGCGCGCGGATTCAAGGCGGGCGGCAGCGGCCGTCTTCCATAGGGACTGGTCCAGATGCGCGGCAAGCGCCACAAGCAGACGCCCCTTGGCGGCCGAATTGCCGTCAGGCGAGATGACGTGGGTGATCCAGAAACCCTTGTCGGACATCAGGATCGCGGGATGCTCCGTGCGCTTCCCATTGCGCCCGGACCACCAGGCGATCGCCCGCGAACGCCCCTTGACCGGAAGCGCCGTCAGGATGCTGGAGGACGACTGCCCGACAGATGGCGGGATGTTCAGCGGACGGTCCTGCACGAAATCCATAGTCTCGAATGCTCCGCCGGCCCCCTTGATGTAGCGCCCTTGGGAAACACCTATGATTCCTGCCAGCGGACCGGATGGCGAGTATTCGACAATCAGGCGTCCGCCCTTGCCGATGAAATCGCGAAGCGCTGCGATATGCGCGGCCGGCGGTTCGGTGCAATCAACCAGTATCGCGACGCTTCGAGATGCAAGCGCATTCGCAATCGAGGCGTCGGAGGCCACATCAGCCGCAAGGCCGGCATCCTTCATCATCCTGGCGGTGCCGAGAGCCAGCGATTTGGCGTACCGCCGCTCGCTTTCGGACGAAACGGACTTGTCTCCGTGGATGACGACTACCTTGGACTTCGCGGGGGCCGCTTTCGCAAAGCATGGCGCGAAAAGAGTGAAAAGCGACATCAGCGCGACGAATGCGGGCAGGTGGATGTGAGGCATTGGCATGTTCCGTTCTTTCCAGTCCATCATCCGCCATGTGCGGCAACGATAGCGATGATGACGATCGATGCGATGATTCTCTCAGGTGCGAAGAGGGGACATCCGGGGAAGGCTGCCATCAGAATAGGCGGTATCGCAAGGCAGACTTTCATAATCTCCCTGCGGAGTCCTCCGCTCGGTCCTCCGCCAAATAGCGGGGGCAGGGATCGCGGCGACTTCAGAAAAACCTCCCCGCGTCTGGCCGACGCGCAGATGGAAACCGTAACCGGCATGTCTATGACCGTCACCGGCATCGCGACATCCGGGCGGATGGCGACGGTCGTCTTGCATTCCGCGCTTCTCTTCCTGGTCCCGACGGACAGCATGCCGGATGTGGGGGCGATGTCGATGGAATACGGCTTGAAACAGCCATCCTTGCCGCAGTAGGGGCAAAGCGTCCATTCCTCCTCACCGGCGTTCTCAACAGCCATGTCCGCGACGGACGACGCCATAGCCTTGGCAAGAGCTGTGAAATCCGGCCTGCGCGGATCGGGGACGAACCTGCGCTCGGCGACGCGCATGCCGCTGAAGTGGCGCATCCATGCCGGGATCGTGCCTAACACGGCGGCAACGGCCCAAAGGATCGGCGACGACGGGAAAAGAAGGGCGGCAACGCCTATCGCGAACACGCCGTCCGCGACGGAAGTCATTTCAGCCCATGGCCGCCTCATCGTTTCACCCTATTCCTGCATGTCCGTGGCCAATACGGCGTTAGCCACAAGGCCTATGATAAGCGAGAGAGTCAATTCCGCCTGTATCCGATCCCGCATCCCAAAATCTCGCATATCTCAAATCTCAAATTTCAGATCTCAAATCTGTTATCAATTATCTGTCATCTGTTATCAATTATCTGTCATCTATTATCTGTCATCTATTATCTGTTATCTGCTATCTGCTATCTACCATCTGCCGCCACTTGTGGCGGCTCACAGCGGCGGCGGCGTCTCATGCGGCGAGACGCAAACGGAGAAGCCGGTCGGACCATGGCCGTTCTCAAGGCGCACGAGTATGTCGTTCGCGCCCTGGCGCAGGTGGACCTTGCGGAAGCCTTCGTTGATCGACCATTCCTTTAGGTTGTTGCCGCTCGCCCAGACCTTCATGCCGTTGACCCACACGTCGGAGCGGTCGTCGGACCCGGCGGCAAGCCACACGTCGCATTCCTGGTCGACGATGAGCTGCGTCCAGCCGTACCATATCGTGTATTCGCGCTTGCTCGGCGGGCTGACCTCGGCGCGGCGGTAACGCGCATACTTGCCGATCCCGTTGCGCGCCTGGGTGAAGGTCCACTTCACAAGGCCGCCCTCGCCCTCGTATGCGGCATCGAGATCGACGACCGATTCGGGCGGGAACTTGCGGGTTATATTCTCGCGTCCAGGATTCGGGAAGGGACCGATGACCCACCAGGAGATCAGATACATCCAGCCACCCTGGCGACCGGACGCGTTCTCCTCGTTCAGCGACAGGACATTTCCGGGAAGCAGACCCTCGCCGGTACCGGCGCCGCTCATTCTGTCCCCCTCGCGCGACGTCGGCTGCGCGGCGACCGCGACGGCGGCCTTCTTCCCGGCAACGCTTATGTAGTCGTTCTCGGCTAGGCCGCGTCCGGACTGCGGCTTGCCGCCCATCTTCGTGAGCTCGCTTAGGTCCTTGGACATCATCCCCTTGTTCTCGGCGGCGGCGGCCTCCATCTGGCTGGCAAGGCCCGAAAGCGCGATGAAGCGTTCGGCGCGAGGCGTCTCGCCGTGCCCCTTCAGGTCGCCGCGCATGAGGCGCTTCAGCCCGCGCGCCTTGCGTTTGTCGCCATTCTTGAATTCGCCTCCGTCGCCGGCGCCGACGATCCTGAAAGCCTCGTCCATCATCGCCATCGAGGCATCGACCATGTTCTCGGCCTCGCGGGCCGCCTTGTAGCGCGCCTCCTTCTGCGCCGCCAGATCCTCCGCCGTGCGCGCGCGACCGTCGAGGAGCTCGGAATCGATCTCGTCGCGGACGGGCTTGGCGACATCCGTCAGCCGCTCGGCCTCCTCTAGCGACAGATGCTGGGTCAGGGCGGTCGAGGCAGCCACGACCTCGCGGTACGATTCGGTGACGGCCTCCTCGAGCTTCATAGCGAACTCGTAGGATTCGGAGACCGTCATGTCGGAGACGTCCCGCGTGGCGAGTTCGCTCTCGGCGAACTCCATGTCGGCGTGGCTCGTGACCGTCGGCATGTCGGCCTCTATGGCGGTATCAAGCTTGGACATCGCGGCGAGGACCTTCTCCTGCGCCTTCCTCGCATTGGCCTGCCGCTCCTTCTGCTTGGCCGCATCGAGCTTCGCGGCGGCTGCCGCTATGGAATCCATCCGCTTCTGCGCCGCTTCGGCCTTGGCATCCTGCTCGGCGGCGGCGTTGGCGAAGCGCTGTGCGCTCGCCTTGGCGTTTTCCGCCCTGCTCTCGGCGTTGCGCCGGTCACTGTCCGCGCGGTCACGCTCCCATTTGGCCGAGTCGCGGGTCTTTTGCGCCTCCGCCCGCTCCCTCTCGGCGGCGGTCGCGCGTTCCTGGGCCGCCTTTGCGTCGGCGTCGGCCTTCTGCGCCTTGGCCGCCTCGGTGGCCGCAGTCTCGTTGAACTTCGCCTTCTCCTCGTCGCTCTTCGCTGAACGGGCACGGTTCTCCGCATCGCGCTTTGCGGTCTCGGCCTTGCGCTTATCGTTCTGTGCGGCGTCCCTCTCGCGATTCGCGGCGTCACGGCGCTTCTCGGCGTCGGCCCGCTTCGCCTCCGCGTCGGCGCGGCGCTGCTCAGCATCGTCGCGCTTCGCCTCCGCGACCTTGGCCGCCGCCTGCTCCTTTTCGCGCCGCTCGTTCTGCGCCGCCTCGTTCTTGCGCTGCTCCTCGGCGCGCGACTTGGCGTCATCCCTATCCCTTGCCGCCTGGGCGTGTTCGGCGATGACGTTGGCCTCCGCAATGGTCTCCTTGGCCTCCGCGGTCTGCATCCTGGCGGCGGCGATCTGCGCGTCGCGTAGCTCCTTGGCCGCCTCGGCGACCTTCTCGTAGCCCGCGAACTCGGCCTCGGAGCGTATGCGGTCGAGGGCGTTCTGCGCCTTGGACTGCGCGTCGGACACCTCCATCAGGTCGGTCCAGAAGAGGTGGTTGGCCGCGTCCCGGACCTCCTTGGCCGTTTTGTCCAGGTCGCCCTTCTCCTTCTCGACAAGACGCTCGGTGGTCTTAGCCGCCTCCTCCTGCTTCGCAAGCGCCTCTTCCTGCTTTTTGCGGGCCTCCTCGGCGGCCTTGCGAAGCTCTTCCCTGATGTCTGCGGCAAGCTCCTGCACGACGTCGTCGAAGTCCTGCCGGAGCTGGTCGCGGACGACGTCCATGTCGTTGAGGATCGTCTGGAGGGCGTCGATGTCGCGTTCAAGCTCGCGGCGGCGCGCCTCGGCGAGCTGCTCGTCGAGGCGCTCGATCTTCTCCGGCGCCATCTCGGCGGCCGGAGGAGGCGACGGCTCCTTCGGAGGCAGGATTATCTCGCGGACGGGCGTGCAGATGATAAGCGCCAGCAGCAGGGCGACATGAAGCACGAAGGACAGTATGTCCCATAGAAGGTTGTGGCGGTCTGTGCGGATCATTTCGTTCTCGACGATGGTTGCGCCTTGGCACGACGCATTAAAGCATTTCACGTGCCAATCGCGAAAAGTGGCACAGACAGACAGGTCCCCCAGTTTTTCTTTCTGGCCGCTTCGCGACCGACGATCATGGACGATTCTCAGGCGCGACGAAGCAGTGGCGTCCGTTTAGGTCAAATCTTGTGGGATAGACCCGTCTGTCGCTCACCATGCCAAAGGTGTCGCACATCTATTATCCAATGTCTGTAATCTTTTATCTGCTATCTATTATCTATTATCTGCTATCTATTATCTGCTATCTGCCATGTCTTGAGCTGCGGGAAGAGGATGACGTCCCGGATGACCTCGGTGCCGGTGAGAAGCATTACGAGGCGGTCGAAACCTATGCCGAGGCCGCCGGCCGGCGGCATGCCATGCTCAAGGGCGCGGATAAAGTCCTCGTCGATCTTCTCGAGGTCTTCGCCGGCCTGCACCTCGAAGGCCTTGCGCTGCTCGAAGGGGTCGTTCTGCTCGGTGTAGCCCGGGCAGAGTTCCTTGCCGGCGACGACGAACTCGAAGACGTTGGCGGATGATGGATCGTCGGGGCAGGTCTTCGCGAGCGGAACGAACTCGTGCGGGACGCGCATCACGAAGGTCGGCTGGCGAAGGGTCTTCTCGATGAGCTTGTCATAGACCTCGTGGGTCGTCATCAGGTGGTTCCACGACGGATCGACATCGCACCCGGCCTCGGTCGCGCGTGCGCGGGCCGTGGCGTCGTCGAGCGAGAACCAGTCCTCGCCCATGCGCTCGCGGACTAGGTCCGCGTAGTTGGCGCGGCGATAGGGCGGCGTGAAGTCCAGGATTTCCTTGGCCTCGCCGTATTCCACGGTCATCGAACCGAGGACCGTGCGGCAGAGGTGGGGAATGAGGCCCTCGATGATGCGCACCATCGACTCCACGTCGCCATACGCCTCATAGAGCTCCAGAACGGTGAACTCGGGGTTGTGCGAGCGGTCAAGGCCCTCGTTGCGGAAGTCGCGGTTGAGCTCGAAGATCTTGTCGAAGCCGCCGACGAGGAGGCGCTTGAGGTAGAGCTCCGGCGCGATGCGCATGAACATGTCGCGGTCAAGCGCGTTGTAGTGGGTGATGAACGGCTTGGCGGCTGCTCCTCCGGCCTGCGCCTGGATCATCGGCGTCTCGACCTCCTGGAAGCCGAGGCCCTCAAGGTAGCGGCGCGTCTCGCGGGTGAGCGCGATGCGGGTATCGAAGCGGCGGCGGACCTCCGGGTTCGCGAAGAGGTCGAGATAGCGGCGGCGATAGCGCTCCTCGGTGTCGACGAGGCCGTGGAACTTCTCCGGAGGCTGGAGGATTGCCTTGGAAAGGAGCGTCCAGGTCTCGACATGGATGCTCTTCTCGCCCATGCGGGTCGTGAAGAGCTTGCCCGTCACGCCAATGTGGTCGCCGATGTCCAGAAGACCGAACGCCGTGAAGACCTCCTCCGGGAGGCTCTTCTTGCCGACATAGATCTGGAAGCGGTCCGTGCCGTCGGAGAGGTCGGCGAAGACGCTCTTGCCCATGGAGCGGATGGCGAGAAGACGCCCGGCCGCGCGGACCGGCTTGTCGTCCTCGTAGGCCGCCCGGATCTCGGCGAGGCGCGTCCGCTCGAACGCCTGACCGAAGGGCTCGTAGCCCATGGCCTTAAGCGCTTCGAGGTTGCGGATGCGCTGCTCGCGGTACTGGTCTGAGGTGGCCGCCGTCGTGGCGGCCGACATGGATGGCAAAGTCTCTTCGCTCATGGTGAACGGCTGCCGCCATTTGGGGCTGGGCAGAAAAAAAGTGGTGGCGGCTAAGGGACTCGGACCCCTGACAGGCGGATTATGATTCCGCTGCTCTACCAACTGAGCTAAACCGCCACAGACGAAATTATGATACAGGAAACCCCCGCCGCCGTGCAAGAAAAAAGGACCGCCGGGGAAAAGATATTCAACGAGTCGCCGAGAGGCGGGCCATGGCCTCCTCGACGTTGGCGCGTGAGTTGAAGGCGCTTATGCGCACATAGCCCTCGCCGCTGCGCCCGAAGCCGGCGCCGGGGGTGACGACGACCTGGCATTCGCGCAAAGCCTTGTCGAAGAACTTCCAGGAGTCCATTCCGGTCCGCACCCAGATGTAGGGGCTGTTCGCTCCGCCGGTCGCCTCGTAGCCGAGGCGCGACATGGCGTCGCGGACAATGGCGGCGTTGCCGAGGTAGAAGTCGATGAGCGATTTCACCTGCGCCTTGCCCTCTGGCGTGTAGATCGCCTCCGCGGCGCGCTGCACAGGGTAGGAGACGCCGTTGAACTTGGTGGTGTGGCGGCGCATCCAGAGCGGATGGAGCGGCACGGCCTCGCCGGCGGCCGTGAAGGCGCGGCATTCCTTGGGAACGACCGTGAAGGCGCAACGCGTGCCGGTGAAGCCGGCGGTCTTGGAAAAGCTGCGGAACTCGATGGCGCATTCGCGGGCGCCGGGGATCTCGTAGATGGAATGGGGCGTGGCGTCGTCGCGGATGAAGGCCTCGTAGGCGGCGTCGAAGAGGATAAGAGCCTTGTTGGCACGGGCGTACGCGACCCATGCGGCTAGCTGTTCGCGGGTGGCCGTGGCACCGGTCGGGTTGTTGGGGAAGCAGAGATAGACGAGATCGACCGGCTCCGCAGGAGGCGCCGGGACGAAGCCGTTGGCGGCCGTCGAATCGAGATAGACAAGCCCGGCGTAACGGCCGTCCGTGGCAGGTCCGGCGCGACCGGCCATGACGTTTGTATCGACATAGACAGGATAGACCGGATCGGGGATGGCTATGCGGATGTCGCGGGCGAAGAGTTCCTGGATATTGGCCGTATCGCACTTGGCCCCATCGGAGACGAATATCTCGTCAGGCGCGATGTCGGCGCCACGGGCGCGGAAATCGTTCTCGGCGATGGCTTCGCGCAGGAAGGCGTAGCCTTGCTCCGGACCGTAGCCGCGGAAGGTGTCGCGTGAGGCCATCTCGTCGACGGCGCGGTGCATAGCCTCGATGCAGGCCGAGGGCAAAGGCTCCGTGACATCGCCGATGCCCATGCGGATGATCTTGCGCGGCGGATTCGTAGACTCGTATTCGCGTATGCGCCGGGCGATCTCCGCGAAGAGGTATGAGGATTGGAGAAGGGAATAGTTTTCGTTGACGAGGATCATGGGGCGCCTCCGGCGCTGGTGAAGGGTTCAGGGTTTCGTGTTCCTAGTTCCTGGTTCCTGGGTTGGGTGTCCGCGACGGGGCGCGGACGACAAAATTCGTATGGTGCAACCGCCTCTTATCCATAACCTGTTATCTGCTATCTACTATCTATCATCTCCCGTTGAGGGCGCTGCCAGCGCCCTCAACGGGATCCAGCACCCACCTCTTGTTATACCAGAACCACTGGCCTGGTTCGTTGTGGATGCGTTCGTCGATGCCGGAGAGGACAAGCATGGTCATGCGACGGATGTCCTCCTCGGCGTCGAGCGATGGATCCGGTTCTATCGGATCGGAAATGGCGAACTCGTGGCGCACAAGCCCGTCGCGCCGCAACTTCGCCACGACGATCGGCGAATTGGTCTTGCGCGCGAAGGCGGCCATACCGCGTCCGACGTTGGCGACTCCGCCGAGGAACGGGACGGCGAGGTCCGGAGTGCGCATGCGCACATCGGGGAGAATGGCCATCACGTTTCCGGAGCGGAGGCGCTTCACGCACTCACGGATCGCCGACGACCCGCGTTCGAGCACGGTCATCCTCCCATAGAGGTGGCGGTTCATCCATGCGTTCGTGAGCGGGTTGCGCTGGCGACCGGCCACGGCGCACATCGGAACGCCCCACTTGGCCATGATGCTCCCGGCTAGATACCAGTTCCCCATGTGCGGAAGGGCCAGGACCACGCCGCGTCCGCCGGAGACGAGCGTCTTGAGCGCGATGGCCGTGTCCTCCGCTCCGCTTACATGACGGCGGATCCAGGCATCGCGCATAACGCATCCGTGCATGATCTCGGCGATCGTCAGCATTGAGCCGCGAAGCGACTCGTAGGCGATGCGCTTCGCCTCCTTCGCGTCAACACCGGTCACGGACATTATCCGCCGCACCGCCTCGGCCCTGCGCCAGCGCACGACATGGAAGGCGATCCGGGAAAGCGCCACGGCCAACCCGACGCAAGCCCGGTACGGCAGTATGCGGAAGACAGCCTCGAACACCAGCAGGGCCAGATACTCGAGCCTGTTCTTCATCAAGGGTTGGGAAGTTGGGGGTTGAGGGTTGGGCGGTTCCGGTGGTGCGGCGTCCCGCCGCGCATACCTAGGTTTAAGGCGCGCTATTTGTAGAGGAAGCGCTTGATGCTTAGCTTCGGCGTCTTCTCAAATGGCGTCTGCCTCGGCTCGACCTCCGCGAGCTTGCTGTATGCCGGCATGCGCTGGTTGACGGCGTCCAAGACGCGACCCGGAAGGGCCGCCACGGCCGCGTCATTGAGTTGCGCCTTGGTTATCGCGTCGGGGTCGAAATAGACGAGCGCGACGATTTTGCCGCCACGGTCCACGACGACCGACTCCGCCACGAAGTCCTGCTGGTTGACGACGGCCTCGATCTCCTCCGGGTAGATGTTCTGCCCGCTGCTGGAGAGAATCATGTTCTTGCTGCGACCGGAGAGGTAGAGGTTTCCGGCCTCGTCCATGTGGCCGAGGTCGCCCGTGCGCAGGAAGCCGTCCTCCGTGAAGAGCGCCTTCGTCGCTTCCGGATTGCGGTAGTAGCCGACGCAGAGGTTCAGGCCCTTTGCCTGGACCTCGCCGTCGATGTGCAGCGGATCCGGCGAATCGATGCGGACCTCGTCGTAGTCCACCGGCTTGCCGCACGAACCCGGGGCGAACTTCCGCCAGTCCTCGTAGGCGAGCAGTGGGCAGGCCTCCGTCATGCCGTATCCGACCGTGTATGGCAGACCGATCCTGCGGAACGCCGCCTCGGCCTCCGGATTGAGCGGCGCACCTCCCATCACGAACGTGCGGATGTTGCCGCCGAAGGCCCCGATCAGCTTCGCGACCACGCGCTTCCCGATGATGCGGTTCAAGCCGGGGATAGAGAGAAGGAAGCGGACAACGGGCTTGGAAAGCGCCGGCTTTAGGGAGTTGCGGTATATCTTCTCCATCACCATCGGCACGGTGATGACGATGTAGGGGCGCACATCCTTCATGGCCGCGACAAGGGCGGTCGGCGACGGGATCTTGACGAGGAAGACAACCTCCACGCCGCTGATCAGCGGATAGAGCATCTCGAAGGCGAGGCCGTACATGTGGGCCATCGGCAGCATCGATACTATGCGGTCGCCATGATACGTCGGGATCATGCGCTGCGCGTAGTCGATGACGACGGAGAAGCCACCGTGGCGGAGCATTACGCCCTTGGGGGCGCTGGTCGTTCCGGAGGTGTAGTTGATCACGGCGAGGTCATCGTCGTTGTCGGTCGGGAGCGAGACATCGTTCGGGCCATACCCGTCCGGGTGAGCCTCGGCGAAAAGGGCGTCCCTTCTGGCGAAGGCGTCGGTCGCATCCTTGTCGTTGCCGGTGATGACGGACCAGTCGTCGATGGAGATGACCGCACGCAAGGTCGGGGCCTTGGAGACGTCGAGAGTCGCGGCCGCGTTCTGGTCGGTGAAGAGCAGCAGGCTCCCGGAGTGGTCCACGAGATGGACGATGTCCTCGGGCGTGAAGTTCGAGAGGATGGGGACGGCTACGGCGCCGTATGTGACTATGCCTAGGTAGGTCTCGGCCCAGGCGGCGCAGTTGCGCGCGCAAAGCGCGACGTTGTCGCCGCGCCGGACGCCGGCCGCGCGGAGCGCGAGGCGCGTCTTCTCAATGGAGACGGCCAGATCGCCGTATGTCATGCGGCGGCCATGGTAGTCGGCTAGAGCGCCATCATCCCATTGCTTGCGGATCGTATCCGCCAGCCATTCGAGGTAGTGCTTCATGAGAAGGATTGTACCATAAAAGCACCTTTGGCAACCAGCCCTATGGACCGAAGAGAACAGGCCCGCTTGAAAAAACCGCCTTCCAAGGCTACAATTTCTTCAATGGTCATTAGGGACAACGTGCCGTGAAAACACACATTTCGCTCTTCTCGTTCCGGGTCGATGACGACCGCTGGATCTTCTGCGACTTCGAGCGGGTTGACCTGCTTGAAGTCGCCCGCGAAATAGAGTCGGACAAAGACGCGCGCTATGTTTTTCTGGTCACGCACGGCCCGCTCACGGCGCCGGACGCGGCGAGTTTTCGCTGGCGCTTGAGCGGATGGAAGAACAAGGGAGGCTGCGGACGAGGCGCTCAGGAGCTTTTCGAGGCGGTCTCGCGCCGCCGCGCCATAGTGCTCTCCGGCCACATGCATTGGACGGCCTTCTTCCACAACGAGAACCCGCTCGGCGGATACACGGAACTCACTGTCAACTCCGTATGGAAGTCCGATGAACTCGCTACCGCCGAACCGGTCAACGACACCCCAGCGCAATACGGCCTACGACGCCGCGACAAGGTTGAGTCGTGGTCCCTCAAGGAGTTCGATGCCGCAATCGCCTTCTACAAGGAGGGCTTGAAGGAGTACTTCCTCGGCTTAGGCGCGGGCCACTACCGGCTTGAGGTCTCGGACGACGGGGTCTTAGCGTTCTTCTATCCCGGCGCCGCCATGGAACCAGCCAGGACATTCAACCTTACGCCGACGCGGCAGAGCCGTGCAATGGCCAATGACCAGCCGCTTCGCGGCAATGACGATTGACAAGTATCTGGCCCGAGAACCTCTCGCCCTACGGCACGTAGAGGCGGAGGAAGTCGTCGCGCATGCGCCGGATCCGGTCGCAATGCGCGGGGTCAGAGAGGTCGAAGCAGTTGTCGCCGTGCGCGGCGTCCTTGCAGACCTCCATCGAGATCGGGCCGTCGAAGCCGCGGCGGTCCATCGCGCGGCGCAGTGCGCGGAAGTCCAGCGTGCCCTCGCCGGGGGCGATGTGCTCGTCGGACGTCCCGTGGTTGTCCGTGATGTGCAGCTCCCAGATGCGGACCGGGATGCGGTCAAGGTACTCCTCGAATGACATGCCATCCGTCCGGTCGGTTTTTACGTGGACGTACGCATGGCCGACGTCGAGGATTGATCCGAGGTGCGTGGCGGGGGAGGGGACCGAGTCCTTTAGCCCCTGCATCTCCTCGTGGAAGCAGTAGCGGTGGAAGCAGTTCTCGATGCCGTAGCCGATGCCGAGCGGCTCGAAGAAGTCGGACTCGAACTGCGCGAGGCGGCGCGTCTCGTCCTCTAGGTAGCGGCGGTTGGGCCCCTCCGCTGTCGGGCCCGCGACGCGGTCCGAGCAGCACGACACGACGCCGCCCGCGTGCTCGTGCCACCAGCGGACGTCCTCGAACATGGCGAGCACCTTCGCGTCGTCGAAGCGTTGGTCCTGCCCCACCCACCACTGCACGCAGCCGTGGTAGGTGATCGAGAAGCCGAGTTCGCGGATTGCGGTGGCGGCCTCCTCGCGCTCGCTGCTTTGGACTCCCATCACATCCTGTAGGAACGCCACGGAGCGGTAGCCCGCCTCCGCCAGGAACGCGATCGTGTCGGGCAGGCGCTTCCCGCGCACCAGCCACGTGCAGAAGCCCATCCTCGGGCTGTCGTCCCTTTTGTTTTCCATGGGCTGGATTTTAGCAGAGCATCCGCTCCTTCAGCAAGCGTTGGCCATGGGGATTGACACCCGCGGGCGGATTTTGGTAGTTTTCTATCATAAAATTGTGTTCTGCATGGGCGCATCCTGCACGGGGCGCACCTTTTGTTACAGCCAACAAGCTAACGATTGATACTTGGAGACTCACATGAAACAGCGATCTCTTTTTGCAGTCACGGTCCTTCTATCACTACTCGCCACGGCTGTGCGTGGCGAAGTCCTGGTGTACGAGGGCTTCCACGAAGGTGATTGGACGGGCATCACTGCGAGTGGAAGCCAGACAATCCAGAACGGGCAGACTACTGGGAACTACTCGATCGGCTTTGCCGCAAATTCCAAGTGGTCCATGGCGGACACGACCACCCAGATCTCCGTCAGCGGAACTGACTACGGACTCGCCTTGCCGACCGTCATGACGACGAAGGGCTTCTCGACATGTGGCGGCGCGGTTCAATGCAATCCAAGCGGCAACAGCTCGCAGCTCCGCGGCGGATGCCACGCCTTCACAAACAACACGCTCAAAGTCTCCTCCGGGACGCTCTACGTCCGCGCCCTCCTCCGGCTCACGTCCTCGGCGGGCGCGAAACTGGCTTCCGTTGCGACTCCCGGCAACGCGGACGGATCCTATTTCGGATTCGGGCTCATCGGTTCGACGTCGGCCAGCCGATACGGACCGACGACGACCTCGAACAAGTCCTCCTGCACGTTTCTCATGTGGAAGAACTCAAGTGGGGAATATGTCCTTTCGCTCTGCCTCATCGATGCTTCGGGCACCCTGACGCACTACCCGCTCGTCACCGGGGTCACGCTTGGCTCCACCTATATCTGCTATGCTGAAATCCAGGTCGGTGCGGGAACGGACGGCGCGGAGCTCGTCCGGGCCGGCGCGGTGGACGCGGCCGACTTCACCGGTGCCGTCTCGTGGGCAACGCTGGACGGGGCGTCCGACACGGTCGAGATACAGCTCATCACCGATTCCGCCTTCCCGAAGTCGATGGCCTTCGCCGGCCCGTACGGGACGAACGGCGGTTCGTTCCGCGCCGACGAGCTCGTCGTCGGCACGGAAATGAAGGACATCCTGCCCGTCGGCGGCGTATTCTCCGTTTCCGGCACCGGTTCGCCGACGGTGGCGACGAACGCCTTCTCGACCGGTTGGATCCTCGTCGCCGACGAGGGCGTGACGGCGGACGCCGGGCTCGTGTACAGCACGGACGAAACGTTTGCGACCGCGACGACGAATTCGCTCGGTACGGGCCTCGCGGCTGACACGCGCACGGCATCGGTCACCGGTCTCGAACCCGACACGACCTACTGGTGGAAAATCTACGCGGACAACGGGACCGAGATTGCCGAAACGCCCGCCGCATCGTTCCGCACAACCGGCGCGCCCATCCTCGGTGCCGCATCCGTGTCGGTGGCGGAAGACTCCGCCACCTTCTCCGCCGCGCTCACAGAAGCCGCCATGGAGAACACCGTCGCCACTTCCGTCTCAATCTTCTACGGGACGAATGGCGTAGATTGGACGAAGCTTCCTCTTGGAACGGCTTCGGCGGCGGAGACATTCTCCGACACGGCCGAGGACCTCGGCTACGGCGTGACGTACCAGTGGTTCGTCCGTGCCGTCGCAACGCTGGAAGGGGGCCGCGTCCTCTCGGCTTCGTCCGCGACCAATTCCTTCACGACGCTCTGGAGCGGCGACATGTTCGTTGATGCTACGTCCGCGAACGCAATTCCGCCATACGTCACGTCGGCGTCCGCCGCTCAGACCATTGCCGACGCGCTGGCACTCGCCACGGACGGTGCCACGATTCATATCGCACCGGGGCTCTACAAGATCTCCACGCCCATCGCCCTCGCGAAGGCCATACGGATTCTCGGCGAGGGCGGCGACCCATCGCACGTTGTCGTCTCCAACACGGTCGGCGCCAATTACCAAAATGGAAACCGGCGCGTTTTCATCCTTAACCATGCCGATGCATTCGTCGCCAACCTGACCATGCAAAAGGGGTCTGCCTGGGGCGACTGGGCCACTGGCGGTAACTTTCTGATCTCCGACGGGGGCGGAACGGTCTCCAACTGCATCGTCGAGGCCGGACAGCAGGTTTCTGGACATGGCAGCGGCGGTGGCGGACAATTGGAAGCCGGACTCGTGACGCACACGGTCTTTCGCGGCAACTACGTGGCCGCCTCCACGCAATGGGGGCAGAACAAGGGTGGCGTCCTTGTGCTCAAGGGGGCTTCCCGTGCCGAAAACTGCCTTCTCGTCGACAATCCGCAGCCGAATGCCGCCCTCCTTATCCGGCTGGAGGGCACCTCGATTCTCCGCAACTGCACAATAGTCGCTTCGCGCCTTAACAGTACCAACCAATACTGCGCGACCTTCTCCCCGCTGCTCGTCACGGCAGCCGCTTCTGCCGTAAACGTCGTGATCGCCGGCGTGACGGACAAGGACAACGTGGCGTGCAAACCGACCGGGACGCGGGCCAACTTTGTGAACGGCGCACTCGACTCCTCCATCGAGGGGACGTCCTTCCCGGCGGACACGATTGTCGGCACGGGCGACGCCTTCTTCAAAAACTACGAGAATGGCGACTACCGCCCGAAGAATGGCGGGCCGCTCGTGAACGCGGGCGCGAACTACGAAGGCATGGCGGCCGTCGATCTCTCCGGCGTCCAGAGGCGCCAGATCGAGAAGCGCGTTGACATCGGCGCATACGAGGCCAACGCGACGAGCACCTACATCCTCGTGAAGTAGTTCCCCTAGAACCAGAGCGAGAACCAGTTGGCCGGGTCGTCGACGTTGGAGACGGAGGCGAAGTCGGCAACGGGGATGTCGTAGGTGTCGCCGGCCCGCTCGAAGGTGAGCGTCCACGGCTGGACGACCCCTGCGTTCGCTGCCGTGCGTGGAGCCTGACGCAGGGTGGCGCGCCAGTCCTGCGCCCGCCGCGTCATGGCGAAGAGCGTCTCGTCGCGAGATGTTCCGGCAAGGCGTCCCTTGGCGAGTACAAGTGGCCCCCTAAAGGCCAGCAGCGCGGGTTCCACGCGGGCGAGTCCGACCATGTCGGGCGTGCACCACTCCATGTATGTGACGGTGTAGTCCGGAACCTCGTCGTGGGCGCGGGCGTTCCAGTTTGCCAGGCGTGGCGACATGTCGAATCGGAGGGACCACGAGTTCACGCCGGCGCGACCGGCCATCTCCACCCAGCCATCGCGGGGCGTAATGGTCTGTCCGTCGATCTGCACCGTCGCGGACCAATGCGGAACGCGGAAACGGACTTTTCCGTCCGCAGCCAGCGTCGCCTTCACCACTATGGGGCCGTCGGACCACGGGTAGCCGCCGGATATCTCGACGCGATCCGCCCCGGAGGTCGCAGCGCCGTCCGTGTAGAGCAGCACGGACAACGCGCCGTCCGAGGCGCGGGCGACCTGGCTCGCGGAGTAGTCGAAGAAGGTGCGCATCATGTTGTCCGGGCAGCACTGGTGGTGGACCATGCCGGTCTGGGCTGGCGCGGGGAGGTGGCGGGTGCCGTGCGAGCGCACGATGTGCGCGCCCCAGCGTCCGCCGCGGAAGACGCCGGCAAGGAAGGCATTGAGGAAGGCCTCCTCGATCAGGTCGGCGTAGCGCGTCTCTCCGGTTAGCAGAAGCAGCTCGCGGTTCAGGCGTATCCAGTGGGTGACGTCGCAAAGTTCGGTCATGCCGTTGACGCGGGCGGCCGCGTTGACGAAATGGTCGAAGTGGCCGACGCCGCACATGGGGTTCAACTCCTCGCGGACGAGGTGCCCGTGGTATGCGACGATGCCGTCGAGGATATCCTTGCGGCCGGTCAGGCGGTAGTAGTCCGCCAATCCCTCCAGACAGCTCATCGTCTCGTAGGCCTTGGCCCAGAATGTCGGGATCGGGTACCACTCGGCGATTTTGTCCTCGCGGCGGGCGTCTCGGAGAATCGCCTCCGGGCCTCCAGACTCGGATGACAGGTCACGCACGATTTCATCGGCGAGCGCGAGGTATCGGTCGGTCCCGGTGAGCCGATGCAGCTCCAGCATGGGCCGCAGAATGCTCATGGACGAGATGCCGTGCCATGCGCCGGTCTTAGCAAGGGTGAGGCCGAGACGCGAAAGCTGCGCGATCAGGTGGTCAGCCATCTTCACGGCGGCGGTGAGGCATTCGGAGTCGCCCGTGGCCTTGTGGAGCTCGACAAGGGCCCAGAGGGTGTACTTGCGCCCCCAGACGTTGAAGCAGGCCTGGGCGCGCGCGTCCTCGCTGTCGGGGTTGCTGCGAAGGAAGTCCTCGCCGGCGTAGGTGGAGAGGTAGCCGTTCGGCTTCTGGAACTCGCGGACGAATGCGTGGGCCTTTTCGAGCGCCCGTTGCGCAAGCGCCTTGTCGCCTGTGTAGGCGATCGCGCCGGCGACGCATAGCATCGTCTTGCCCCAATACTCGTTCTGCCAGCCCCAGCCGTTGCCGCCGTCGGGGGCGTCGTCCCAGTGGGTGCGGAACGAATTGACGCACTCCTCGTACATCGCGCCGCGCGCCCAGTCGGAGTAGATGCGGGCCCGTATGCAGGAGTCGGCGGTTGCGCCCACATGCCCCAGAAGGCGGGCGTCCGCCACGGATGTCGGCGCTAGCGCGTCGCGGACGGCGTTGACGATGACTGATGTCTTCATTTCGTTGTCTTGGCGTTGACGATCAGATTCTACCACCGTAGGAATCCGCTTGCATTGGCGGGGTCGTTCCTGTATCATCTTCATCAACCTGCGGCGAGAGGAGCCGAGTCTCCCCGTTGCGGCATCGAGTCCCCACGGCGCACCGGCGGCCGAGTGGGCCAGATCCGCCTCCCAGGCCGTCCTAGGGGGCGGTCGGCGAGAAGATCCCCGCAGTCATCGCAACCAGAACTGCCGGGATCCGAGACAGGGGACTCAACAAAATGAGCCAGATTGACAAGGCCGCAATCCAGAAGGCATACCAGCGCCACGAGGGCGACACCGGTTCCAGCGAGGTGCAGATCGCCGTCCTTACGAAGAAGATCGAGCTTCTCACCGAGCACCTCAAGAGCCACAAGAAGGACGTCAGCTCCCGCTATGGCCTGATCCGCATGGTGGCGAACCGCCGCAAGCTCCTCGACTACCTCAAGCGCCGCGACGAGGCCAGCTACCAGAAGCTCATCAAGGACCTCGGCATCCGCCGCTAGGCCCGCGCAAAAGCATAGAAGCGACTTATGGAAAACACGAAAAAGGTAACCGCCATCGTCGGCGGCAAAGAGATAACGATAGAGACCGGCCTCCTCGCCATGCAGGCCGCCGGCTCCGTCACG
The DNA here is from genome assembly GCA_017458965.1 of Kiritimatiellia bacterium. Taxonomy (GTDB): domain Bacteria; phylum Verrucomicrobiota; class Kiritimatiellia; order RFP12; family JAAYLN01; genus RGIG3612. The sequence continues at coordinate 18,893 of JAFSZJ010000108.1, forward strand.
GTCCGTATCGCGGACACCGTCCTATTCTCGGCGGTCTGCCACACGGACTCCCCGCGGGAGGGCATCGACTACTTCCCGCTCCAGGTGGACTACCGCGAGAAGGCCTACGCCGCCGGCATGTACCCGGGCGGCTTCTTCAAGCGCGAGACCCGCCCCTCGGACCACGAGACGCTCATCGCGCGCCTCACGGACCGTCCGATACGCCCCCTCTTCCCCGAGGGGTACTACAACGACGTCCAGATCATGAACATGCTCCTCTCGGCGGACGGCGAGAACGATCCCGACGTGCTTAGCGTCACGGCGGCGTCCTGCGCCCTCCACCTCTCCGAGGTCCCGTTCTACGGCCCGATCGCCGCCGTGCGCATCGGCCGCATCAACGGCGAGTGGGTCATCAACCCCACCCAGAAGGAGCGCGCCCAGAGCGACCTCGACCTGATGTACGCCGGCACCCGCGACCGCTTCCTCATGATGGAGGGCGGCGCCGACGAGATCCCCGAGGCGGACTTCATCGCCGCGATGAAGCGCGCCCAGGAGGAGGTCGTCAAGCTGATCGACGCCCAGGTGGAGCTCCGCCGCATGCTCGGCAAGCCCGACAAGGTCATCGTCGAGAAGCCGCAGGACCCGGAGAAGATGGACTTCCTCCGCAACGAGGGGGCCGAACTCCGCCAGGCGCTCATGATCCCCGGCAAGCTCGAACGCCAGGGCAAGGTCGACGAGATCAAGGCCGCCCTCAAGGCCAAGACCATGGAGAAGTGGCCGGAGATGTCCGACAACGACTTCCTCCACCTCTTCGACGCCTACGAGATCGAGACCGTCCGCTCGAACGTCCTCGACCACGGCCACCGCATCGACGGCCGCGGCCAGTTCGACATCCGCCCGCTCTCGGCCCAGGTCCACGTCCTCCCGCGCCCGCATGGCTCCGCCATCTTCATGCGCGGCGAGACGCAGTCCCTCGGCACCGTCACGCTCGGCACCAAGTCCGACGCGCAGGAAATCGACGCCATCACCGGCGGCGCGAAGTCGAAGCGCTTCATGCTCCACTACAACTTCCCGCCCTACTGCACCGGCGAAGTCCGCAAGATCGGCGGCACCGGCCGCCGCGAGATCGGCCACGGCGCCCTCGCGGAGCGCTCGCTGCGCCCGGTCATCCCCGAGGACTTCCCCTACACGGTCCGCGTCGTCTCCGACATCATGGGCTCGAACGGCTCGTCCTCGATGGCCTCCGTCTGCGTGGGCACCCTCGCGCTGATGGACGCCGGCGTGCCGATCAAGGCGCCGGTCGCCGGC
>JAFSZJ010000109.1 GCA_017458965.1 Kiritimatiellia bacterium
CATCATGACCTGCGGCGCAAGGGGGAGGTGCTGGAAGGAAAGCGCACAGATTATGGACTCCTCCGTCGAGCCATAAATCACGTTACCCGAAAGCGTGAGGCCGCCTACGGCCGGCATGACGGCGCACCAGAGGAAGAGGACGGCGCCGGTCGCGAGATAGGCGGAGAGGGAGCGTCCGAAAAGCCCGGAAAGACCAAGCGCGAGCGATGCTGCCGCGAGCGCCGCCGCGACATTGAAGAACCACGCCACGACCAGCTCATGGAACGGCATCCCGCCCCAAAGCGAGGAGATTGCCAGGAACGGCAGGGTCAGGAAGGCGAGCCAGAGCGTGAAGGCCCACGCGCCGAGGAGCTTGCCGTCCGCGATGCGCTTTGGCGAAAGCGGGGAGTTTATCAGCGCCGGAAGCGTCCGACGCTCGCGCTCCTGCGAGATGCGCTGCGCCGCGCCAAGCGCGGACATGAGAACCAGGAGCGCCCCATGCGAGAAGAGCGCGAAGCCGGAAAGGACACTTCCCATCGACGGGTAGGGGTCTCTGCCAGGGTCGTGCATCGTCGCCATCGCGATGAGCGACAAGACCAGCGGCGTCAGGACGAAGAATACGGCCAGTATCCACAGGCGCTTTTCGCGGACACGGGACCGAAGATCAAGGGAGAGGACGGGGTTGGACATGGAAAGTGGAAAGATGAGAGATGAAAGATGAAAGATGAAAGATGAAAGATGAGAGTGGAAAGTGGAAAGTGGAAAGTGGAGAGATAACAGATGCGGTGGGGGCGGTTATGGCAATGATGCCAGTGGTGTCATTGCCTATCCAGTATCTCCAGGACGGCGCCGTTGAGGCCGCCGGCTGTTTCGACTTCGTAGGCGACGCCGGCGGCGTCGAGCGCGGCTGATGCGCGGGCGATCTCATCCCCGCCGCCGGAGACGCGCAGCTCCCGCCGTCCGCCGCCGAATCCGTGGCGGAGTTCGTCGCGGGTGAAGAAAGTCTTGCCTGGCGCGACCTCCGCCCAGCGACCATCGACCATGACGGCGTAGCGGTCGGCCAAGTCCTCCAGCTCCGGAAGGATGTGGGAGGAGACAATCATCGTGCGGCCACCGGATGCGAGCGTGCGCACTAGCGCGAGCAGGTCGGCGCGGGCGCCGACATCGAGCCCGGCCGCAGGCTCGTCGAGAAGGAGGACCGGGGCATCGGAGAGAAGCGCGCGTCCGAGGGCAAGGCGCCTCTGCCATCCGGCGGAGAGCGTCTCGACCTCGGCCTCCATCCATGGACCTAGGCCAAGCGTCTCGGCGGTCTCGTCGATGCGGCGCCGAAGGACATCGCCTTCGAGTCCGAAGACGCGCCCGAAGAAGGTCAGGTATTCGCGGGAGGAGACATCCGTATAGACGCCAAGCGGGTCGGGCATGAGCGCGGCGTGGACGGCCGCCCGCTCGGGACGCCCGGTCACATCCTCGCCGCAGATCTCCACGCTGCCAGACTCCGGACGGAGGAGTCCGGCGATAAGTTTGAGGAGCGTCGATTTCCCCGCGCCGTTCGGCCCTGCGAGGCCCAGGACCTCGCCGCGACGGACATCGAGCGAGAGGTCCTTGACCGCCTCGACGCCGTTAGGGTAGCGCTTGCGGAGCGAGCGCACGGAGATGACGGTTTCGCCTTGCGCGTCGTTCATTGAAAGACCTCCACATGGACTATCCGAGATTTAACCAACGGGCGCTTGCGGCTGGTGAAGACCGGCGCGAGGTCGGTCTCGCCCTCGCGCAAGGCGAAAACGGTCGCCGAGCAGATGGCGGCGGTCAACTTGTCATCGATGGGCGGCGGCTCCTTGCCATCCCCGAAGGCGGCAAGCCACTTCTCGGCCTCCTTCGACACGGCGGCGCGCCTGACTGCGAAAGGCGCCTTCCTGAAGAGTGTTGTGTATGGCTTTTTATATAGTTCAGGCCCCTGCCAGATGCGCATCTCGCCGTCGAGCTTGCGCGCCTCGCCCTTCTTCATGGGGCCGAGGCCGTACCAGAAGCCGCGCGTGAAGACCCAGACCCCGGCGTAGTCGGCATTGGCCGTCACCTCGCGTTCAGGAGTCGCCGCACCGACCACATCGGACATCAGCCACCCCTTCAGAAGCGCGGCGAACTCCTCTGCCGTCGCAGGACGGGCTCCCGGGTCGGCGGAGATCGTGAGCGGCTGGAAGTCATGCGGCGCGAAGCGCATTGCGAAGACCTCCTCGCGCTTTCCACGGATGCGCGGTCTGCCAGAAAGGGTCATCCTCCC
>JAFSZJ010000110.1 GCA_017458965.1 Kiritimatiellia bacterium
AACTTCTCGCGTATAACACGGCCAAGCAGTTGCGGATCGGCCTCCAGACGCGAGCGGACCGCGTCGTAGTAGCGCATGAAGTCGAGGTACTCGGCTGGATCGCGGCCGGCGTTCCATGCGGAGGCGATGCGGAAGGCGACGTTCAGCGGGTAGCCGTTGACTATCTCCACGCATGGATAGACGGACTGCTGGAAAGCGGCCTTGATCTGCTCCTCCGCGAACGGGCGCGAGGCAATGTCGCGGAGGGTGTCCAGCACCAGTGAGCGGAAGGCGTCCAGGCGATCCGGCTCGGAGCCGTCTATGGCGATGTGGAAGGTGGCCTCAAGGCCGCACGCATCCATTCCGTCGAAGAAGACGTTCGAGCCAAGGTGGGAGTCGTTGACGGCCTTCTTCAGAGGTGCGCCGTCGTTGCCGACGAGAAGGAGCGAGAGTATGTTGAGAAGCGCGCTTTGCTCCGGGTCGGCGGCGTCGCCGATAAGCCACGAAAGCATCAGGTACGTCTTCTCGGAGGGGTCCGATCCCGCGGGTATGGGGTAAACGTCGCGCAACGTCCGTGGCTCCCTCCACGGTGTCTGGCGACGCGCCGGCGGAAGCGGCTCTATGCGGTCGAATGGTTCCAGGCGCGGCGCGAGGAACGACAGGTAATCCTCCGACGGGATGTCGCCGTAGAGGATGATGAAGGCGTTCGACGGGTGGTAGTTGGTCGCGTGGAAGGCGCGAAGCTCGTCGAGGGTGAGATCGGGGATTGCTTCCGGGTCGCCGCCGGATTCGAAGCCGTGGCAGGTGTCGGGAAGCAGCCGTCGGCACCCATCCCGCTCAAGGATCGACTCCGGGTCTGAGAAGACGCCCTTCATCTCGGAATAGACGATGCCGTCCATGCGGAGAGGACCGGTCGGATCGGCCGGGTCGGCCGGCGCGAGATGGTGCGCCTCGCGGAGGAAGATGTCGCGCGACAGCAGCGGGTGGAACACGGCGTCGAAATAGACGTCGGCGAGGTTGAAGAGGTCCTTGTGGATGTTCGACGATACCGGGTAGTAGGTCATGTCGTTTCCGGTCAGCGCGTTTATGAACGTCGCCATGGACCGTTTGATCATCTCGAAGAACGGCTCCTTCAGCGGGTACTTCTCGCTTCCCGCCAGGGTCATGTGCTCAAGGATGTGGGGCATGCCGGTATCATCCGGAGGCGGGGTCGGGAGGCATATGCAGAAGCAGTTCTCGGTGTCGGCGGTCGCGATGTGTATGATCCGCGCGCCGCTCTTCGCATGCTCGAACCGCCTGGCCTCCGCGCCCATTGATTCTATCGGTGTGGCAGAAACCAGCTTGAAGCCATCGGGTATGCGGTCGGGATTCCAGTTGTTCATGATGCCGGATATGATATACGATTTCCCGAAGCGGGTTGACCGTCAAGGCGCGGGCTGATAGACTTCAAAGCATGGGAACCAACAACATTCATGCCGAGATGGAGGCCATGGGCCGCAAGGCGCTTGATGCGTCGAGATCGCTTGCCAGACTCACGGCGAAGGGCCGTGACAACGCATTGTCCGCGATGGCCTCCGCCATCGAGAAGGCGCGTGACGCCATAGCCGAAGCCAACGCGAAGGACGTGGCTGCGGCGAGGAAGGCCGGGCTCAAGGAGTCCATGGTCGATCGCCTGACGCTTACCCCGGCCCGTTTCAAAGCGATGGTGGCTGGCGTCCGCGATGTCGCGGCGCTCCCGGATCCCCTGCGCCGTACGTCCCGACCCGTAGTCCGCCCAAGCGGCATACGGATCGTCCGCCAGCCTGTGCCGATCGGCGTGATCGCCATCATATTCGAGTCCCGGCCGAACGTTACGGCGGACGCGGCCGCGCTCTGCGTCAAGTCCGGCAACGCCGTCATCCTGCGCGGCGGCAAAGAAGCCTTCGCCACGAACTCCGCGATAGCCGCAGCGATGGCGGATGGCCTCGCCTCGGCCGGGTTGCCGCCCGACGCCGTGCAGCTGGTCCGGACGACCGACCATGCGGCGGTCAACGAGCTGGTGGCGCTGGAGGGGCTGGTAGATCTAGTCATACCGCGTGGCGGCGAATCGCTCATCCGCGCAGTCGTCGAACATGCCCGCGTCCCCGTCCTCAAGCACTACAACGGCATCTGCCACATCTTCGTCGACGAGTCGGCGGATGCAAAGGCCGCGCTGCGCATAATCGGCAACGCGAAATGCCAGAGGCCAAGCGCTTGCAACGCCGTGGAAACGGTCCTCGTCCACTCCGCCATCGCCAAGGCGTTCATACCGCGCCTGGGCAAGGAGTGCGCGAAATGGGGCGTGGAGGTCTTCGCCGACGAAAAGGCGCTTGCCATAGGCAAGGGCTGCGGTTTCAAGGCGGCGTCGGAGGAATCATGGCGCCGCGAGTACCTTGGCCTCGCGATGTCGCTCGCAGTGGTCGATGGCGTGGAGGCGGCAATCGACCACATCAACCGCTACGGCTCCCACCATTCAGACGCGATCCTGACACGCGACGAGAATGCGGCCGCGCTCTTCACCCGCGACGTCGATTCGGCCGCGGTCTATGTGAACGCCTCCACGCGCTTCACGGACGGCGGCGAGTTCGGCTTCGGATGCGAGATGGGGATAAGCACCGACAAGATCCACGCGCGTGGACCCGTCGGCATCAAGGAGCTCACCTCCTACAAGTACGTCGTCAAGGGACAGGACTCCATCCGCTAGAGCGGTTTCAAATGGTGTTCAGCCACCTATGACGCGGGTTTCAGCCTCGCGCCAAGTGTGGAGGTGCGGCATCTTGCCGCGCGACATAAGGTAGGAAATTGCGCGGCGGGACGCCGCACCTCCGGACCTTCCTCACTCTGCGTGAGGCTCCCCACGCATAAGGCCATGCTTTCTTAAACCTAAGCGTCGCAGTTGAGGGGTGCGGTTTAGGTTTTCGGCGTGTATTTTCAATGATTTGCGGAGTTTCGCCCATTCACCAAATGGGTGCAAACAGAAGTCGTCCGTGTCATACTGTTAAAGTGTATTAGTGAATTAGATG
>JAFSZJ010000111.1 GCA_017458965.1 Kiritimatiellia bacterium
CGCTCCACGCCGAAGACCGGCGCACGAGGCGGCGGCGTTGCAAGCACCACCGCCCTGCCACCGGCTTCCGAAAGAAGCCCGGCGACGACGCCTAGGCGCCGCTCAAATGCGGCGACGTCCTCATCCTTTGCGCCGATGTCCGGCAAAAGGACCACCACTCCGTCCGCCAGCGAGTCGCAAAGCCGAGGGATGGCGGCAAGCCACGGATATGAAGCCATCGCGGCCTTGTCCGTAACGAGGTCCTGGCATCCGACATGGGAAACCGAGCCGGGTAACACACCGCCGAAGACCCTGGACAAGGCGGCGTCCAGCGCCCCGGGAGGCGTATGACCGAAGCAATCGGCAACCACGGCAGACTCCGTTCTAGGCATTGTCGCCGGTGGATTGGTGCCGGGACCGGTCGATCGGCCCACGAAGACGCAGTTGGTGACGTCACCCGCGAAGAGAGCACCGCCGATGGCGCGCGTCGGCGCCATGTCGAACGGCGCGTGCACGAAGCGCGTCACGCCGTTGGCGAGACTCTCGCCATTGACGGATGCCGACCATGATATCTCGCCGACATCGCCGGCCCTCCACGACGGCAACCCAAGGCGGCCCCACTGCCTGACGATATCGACGCGCGATGTCGCCGCGAAAAGCGTGGAGCATCCATCGCGCGAGGTGGCGGACGCCACAACATCGACTTGATCCGCATCGCTCCTGACATGAAGTTCCGGGCGTACCTCGTCCTCGGGGAAGAGGAAGGGCGACACTCCAGCGATGGAGCAATCGACCCCTATATGCGTGACCGGTCTGTCAAGACCCGTATGGCGCAGCCTGTCGGCGCGGCGCAGCAAGCCCGCGCCTATCTTGACGATGTTCGTGCTTCCGCCGAGCGACCATGCCAGCGGAAATGAGGCGACGCGGTCGCAATACCCGAATGCGCGGAACTCCACCGTTCCCTTCTCCAGGGAGAGCCTCTTCCCGGATATCCATTCCGGGACAAAGTCTTTCGGCCATCGCGGACGGCGGTTCGGATAGTCGATCACCGGCTCGCCGTCGATGAAGAGGTACGCCGGCCCCATGAAAGGCCGTTGCGTATGGAAGACGTACTCGCCCGTCTCGGGGATGCGCAGGAGCCCTGAGTACTCGAACACATACGTTGGACGCTTCCATCCTCCGATCGGCCACGAGCGACCCTGATAGCCGTTGGAGACGGCGCATACCGACGGGAGGTCGAACGTCCACTCGGCGCGTGGCGGGCGGGCGGCAATAAAGAGGATGTCGCGCGCCTCGGGCGGAGCCTCGCGGGCACCGCCCGGGACGATGCGGAGCCTGACCGGCTTCGCATCGTCCGCCAAGCCCGCGCATTGGAGCGCGACGTACGCCGCAAGCGCTATGGCAGCGCGTTTCAGCAAGCCTTCGCCCCGCACTCCGCAAGGATGCGCTCGAAGCGGCGTCCGTACTCCACGTAGTTGGAGAAGCGGATGTCCGCCTCGGAGGTCACGGACGAGTCATGGGCCACAACGGCCATGTGGGGCTCCATGGAGAAGCCGCCATCGTATCCGCGCGCGACGAGGTCGGCCACGATGCGCCTGATATCGCCGTTGCCTTCACCGCACCAGCACCACTTCGTGTTGCCGTTCTCATCGACGACTCCGTCCTTGATGTGGATGTAAAGGACGTGGTCGCGGACATGGTCGAAGAAGTCCCATGCTGACTGGCGGCGGGACGGATCGTCGCGGTCGATGGTGTTGACCGGGTTCCCGGTATCGAAGACAAGCTTCAGGCCGGGCACGGCGTCGAGCATCCGCAGCGTGTAGCGCCAGCCCTGTCCGCCGTAGTTCATGCAGTTCTCATGGAGTGGCTGTAGACCCTCGTCGAGGAAGAGGGCGCATATCTCGCGAAGCCGGCGGAAGCGCTCCTCGGCCATCTGCTCCTCCATGGGCTTGTCCTTGATCGGCGGATAGCTCATGATGCGGATGAACTTGGTCCCGAGGCGCTTCATGCGCGTTACCGCGCGGCGCGCCGAGGCGATGTCGTCGTCGTAAGGCCTCTCGATGCTCTTGGCCCAGTTGGCGATGGCCGAGCCGAAGCAGTTCACCGTCACGCCGGCCTCGGCCAGCTTGGCATATACCTCCTCGAACTTATCGTCGGGAAGGTCGTGGAGATTGACCCCGTCTATGTTGCGCGACTCGATGCGGCTCCAGCCAAGCGCCTTCGTGGCCCTTATCTGGCCGTCGATGTCCGATGCGGCTTCGTCCGCGAAACCAGTTAGATACATTGCTTCGTCCTCCTTGATCAAGATCGATCGGCGTCAGCGCCTGTCTCGTCAATGCGACTATAGCATACGCCGTGCCGCCCCGCACGGAAATGGACGAGGCCAGGACTCCGAGTTTTTGGTATGCTTTCTGCTGCCCCCGATGGCGGCAAAGCATCCATCCACACAGGTGACTGCAATGATGACAAGGAAATCCCCACTCCGCTCCGCGGCGTTCGCGGCGGCGGCGATGTTCGTTTCGGCGACGATGGCGTTCGCGGACCAGATGTCCGACGCACAGGCACTATTCAGGGCTGGCAAGTACGTCGAGGTAGATGACGCACTCGGCTCGCTGCTAGAGAAGCGTCCCGTCCCGATGGACGTCCTGCGCCTCTCCTTCGACGCCGCGATGAAGTCCGGCCGCCCGTACACCGCCGAGCGCCGCTTCGCCGCGATGCAGGAGAAGGGGGAGAAGCTCCCGTCGAAGGTCCTCTTCCCGGCGGCCATAATCGCCGGGGAGGTTGGCAAGTTCTCCGTCCGTCGCGACCGTCTCGTCTTCTTCCTTACCAGCGAATCCGGCTGGAACGACGATGTCGAGGCCGCCCTCGCCATCCTTTGCCGCACAAACGGCGACGCGGCCCACTTCGTTCGCTACATGGAGAAGGCGCCGGTCACCCAGGCCACATTCGAGCTTGGCATGGCTATGCTCGCCCAGATGCGCACCAGCAACCGCACCGAGGACTACATAATCCAGGTCGGCACGTTGCTGGACAAGTTCCGCAATCCCGATCAGCGCACGCGCATCCTCGTCGAGGTTGAGAACGCGATGACGATGGCCGGGGCGACGCCGGCCTTCCGCAAGGCGATATGCGCCACGCTCGCGAAGTTCCCGCTTCAGAACGACAAGGACTTCCTGCGTCTTGCAACGCGCACGGCGGAGTTCAACGCCCCTATCGTAATCGACTTCTGCAGCAACAACGGCGTCCTGCTACCCGCCAACATCTTCGCGCGCGCCTCCAACCTTCACTCCGACATCAACGAGGCGGCCGTCCGTGAAACCTACGGACCGAAGCTCAGGGCTCTTGAGTCCCTTGTCAAGGCATCGGAGCAGGTCAACGGCCAGAACGTGCTCAAAAACCCCGAGCATCTGAAGACTTTCATCGAGACGATCCTCCGCGACCCGGAGGTCTTCCGCCAGGATCCGTCGCCGATGTACTCGCAGCTGGCCATGGCTCAGCTTTTCGCCACCTTGGCGACCGCCAAGTACAACTCCGACCCCGCCTCCCTGCGCGCCCTCGCCGCCGAATGCATCGACCGCAAGGCGTGGACACCCGAAAACCAGGCGCAGATGATCGCGACCTATCCGAGGCTCTTCGACTACCGTCCGCTTTTCTGGGATTCGAAGATCTCGGAGAACGTCCGCAAGACCCGCGACCTCACACCGATGCGGCAGCGCATCGACAAGATCAGCGACCGCATCGACGTCAAATGGCAGTGCCTCGCGGTCGTCTGCGAGCTCGGCGACGCCAACCTCGCCAAGAAGATCGTAGAAGAAGCCGTCATGTCGCGTCCGCTCGACTTCGACGCCGACAACCTCGTGCGCTACTTCGTCTCCTGCGAGGCCATGACGCCCGCCGACAAGGCCGGCTTCCTCAAGGGCCTTCTCGCCAAGACCGGCTACACCCCCGCGTGGAAGAAGGTCGTCGATTTCGGCGTCAACCCGATCAAGGATGATCCGGCGTGGAAGTCGTTCGTCGAGTCCGTCAAGCCCGAGGCCAAGGGCTCGGATCCGATGCGAGGCTCGCTTGCGGCGCTATGGCAGCTCAAGTCTGGTGCCAACAATGTCTGTCCGCCAGAGGCCTTCACGCTTGCCGAGACAGCCCTCAAGGCGTACAACGGCGCCTTCCCCGACCAGAAGCGTCCGAAGGATTCGCCCGTCATCGAGAAGGTCTGCGACAAGATGAACGAGCTCTGCAAGAACAAGGACGACCACGAGCGCTACGTCAAGATGTTCATCCGCCACATCGGCGATGGCGGCAACTACGTCAGCCTGCTCATGAACCACGCCCGCGACAGCCAAAACATCACCAACTCCCTCGCCGTCGCTGCGGCCATCCTCAAGGCGGGCGTGCGGAAACCCGAGGACTTCGCCGGATACCAGGTCCCGCCTGGCTTCCAGGGCGCCATACTCGCCCCTTACTACAAAGACATGTCGCCAAACACCGCCGCGCAGCAGGTGATACTCAACTGCCAGCGTGCGAACATCAACGGTCAATTGGTCAACAGGTGGCCCCGCGACATCATGGTGCGCGAACTCAACGCGCTCTTCAACGCGCATCCCGTCGAACAGATCTCGTCCCCCAACCTCAACGCCATCATCGACATCATGGCGGAACTCTGCGCCAACGACCCACCGACGGCGCAGCTCCCGCTTGAGAAGATGGCGGTGGCGCTTCTCGACAAGCAGCTCTCCTCCGAGTTCGTCCGCGCCAAGCTCGTCGGCCTCTACCGGGTCGTCGGACAGGGCGAAGCGGCCGCCGAGCGTTTCCTAGCCGGCGCCCGCAAACTCGATCCGGCATCCCGCTACAACGCAGTCCTGGCCTTGAGCAGCATCTCGACCACGTCGAACAACCGCGGCTTCAACCCGCTCGACGAAACTCCGGAAGGCGCCACCCCCGGAAAGGCCCATTTCGCCACCGTCCTCCGCGACGAGCTTCTCCCCGCCCTGAAGGCCGTGCCGATGAAGGCCACGCCCACCCTTCGCCAAATCGAGGGCAACATCTTCACCGACCGTCTGAACCGCTTGGCCGACCGCGGTACGACGCGCCAGCCTGAGGAGTTCTACAAGGTCGGCAACGAGTACCGCGCCGAGCTCACCGCTCGCGGCGCGTACGGGCTAGGCTGGGCGACCGACGGATGGCGGGTTTACCCGACGTTCCGCATCGGCTTCAACGAGCTCCGCAAGAGGAAGAACCCTGAGGCCATGGCCTCCGCCGCGCGCCTCGTGGGCGCCACATTCTCGCAAGCCGCAGACAACAACGGCCAGAACCTCATGGCCGTCCTGAAGTCCTCCATGGACGACGGCTACTGGGAGCCGGTCCACATCATCGCCTCGTCGGTGGCGACGGATCTCGCCACGCTCAACGCCGACCTCCAGCGCATCAGGCAGGACTGCTCCACCCACATGCCCGGCATCTATCCGGTCGATGAGTCCAGCCCGCTCTACCCGCTCTACGTGGCGGCCGACGAGCTCGAGCGCAACAACCCCGAACGCTCCTGGGCGCTGCTCCAGAACAACGTCCAGACCTTCGAGCGCGAGGCTGCCAAGCTCCCGCCGGCCTTCGTCGCGTGGGGCGTCGAGCAACTCCGCCACCAGCGCGGCAAGAACGACTCGCTCCTCGGCAAGGCCCGCCAGATCGCCACACGCCTCCTCGCCAACGAGAAGTCGCTCACGCCTGAACTCGCCGCCTCGCTCATGCTCACTCGCGCCGAGTGCTTCCGCGACCAGCGCAACTACGAGGCCGCCCGCCTCGAATACCAGTCGATCCGCAACGGCGCCTACTACAAGGGCACCAAGGCCGCGCGCCAGGCGATGTTCCGCGACGTTGACCTTCTCATCGAGATGGGCAGCGTCGGTCAGGCCGAGTCGCTCATCGAGTACTGGATCTCGCAGCCCGACGTCGAGGTCCAGGCCCAGGCCCACTACTTCCTCGCCCGCATCGCCTTCGAGCGCAAGGACTTCGAGGAGACGCGCAAGCAGCTCGACGCCGTCTTCGAGCTTGACTTCACCCACACCGAGGCCCGCCTCCTCCACGGCAAGTGGAAGCTCGCCACCAACAACGAGGTCGATGACACGGACGTCCTCATCGGCGACCTCGCCGACCGCACCATCATCCGCCCCGGACAGGACCTCAAGATCTCCGTCCAGGACCGCAACCTCGGCGTGGCCGGCGACGGCGCGTCGATCCCGATCATCATCTCCACCAAGCCCGGCAACGACACCGAGCTCCTACTCCTCTACCCGTCGCCGCGCGTCCCGTACATCTTCAACGGCGTCATCCCGACGGCCCTCGGCGGCGCCACCGCCACCAACCGCGTCCTCGAGGTCTGCGGATCCGACGAGGTCTCCTACCGCATCGATCCAGAGTTCCTCAAGGTCCGCGGCCTGACCACGGGCGAACCCAAGAAGCTGCGCGTCGTCGACGACGCCCGCCTCGCGATCGGCGCCGCCGCGCCGCTGGCCGACGAGAGCCGCGCAGAGGCCGACCTAGAGCGCCGCCTCCTCTCCATGTCCACCGAAGGCAGCCACGACGCCCTGACATCCAACCTCAAGCCCGGCAACCCGATCTACGTCGTCGTCCGTGACCGCGACCGCTCCGCGACCACCGCCCCGGACGCCATCGCCGTCGACGCCTGGACATCCTCCGGAGACAAGATCGACAACGTCATACTCCATGAGACGGGCGGCTCAACCGGCATCTTCCGCGGCCAGATACCGACCGCGCTCCCGCCGCCTCGCGCCTTCGCCTCCGACACGGCCACAGGCTCCGCCACCGGCGACACGATCAACAAGAACCGAAAGGGCACCTGGAAGAGCGTCGCGGACGGCGTCCAGGGCAAGTGGATAGCCGTTGACACGATGGGATCCCACAGCGTCTCGAACGTAGCCATCATGCTGCCCAACGCCCAGGCCATCAAGTCGATCAGCCTCGTCGGCGAGTTCCTCGACGAAACGACGCGCCTCGGCACCCTCCCCCAGGAGGACATCAACAGCCGATACGGCATCCGCTACCAGGTCGCGACCGGGCTTAAGCTCAACTCCCCGTCGCTCATCCGCACCGCTTTTGCCGCCAAGGGCGCAGCCGCCCCGAAGAAGGTCAACGGACTCGCCTTCACGCCGTACTTCCCCAACCGCGACGTCGCCCAGAACGCCATGCTCGCCGCAGCCGTCCAGCTGCCGGCCGGGCAGACCCGCGTGACCTTCCTCCTCGAGGCGAAGGACACCAAGGGCCGCACTCTTTCAGGTCTCTGGATGGCTATGGCGGTCGATGGCGCAACCGTCTTCACCGGACAGGGCAACGCACTCCACCGCCACACCTTCGACGTCGACTTCACCCCCGGCCCGCACCTCCTCGAGGTCTTCTTCTCCGCATCGTACGTTGACGACGCGCTCAACATCTGGGTGCAGGAGGAAGACGGGGCGACCCACCCGCTTCCCGCGGCCTGGACCGATCCGAAGACCGCCCCGGCCCTCGCCGACTTCGTCCGCGACCGCGCCCAGATCAAGCGCATCGACGGTGGCTTCCAGGCGGTGTTCTCCAAGCCTGTACGCGTCCGCACGCTCCGCTGGGAGTTCCTCGACTACACCGGCCGCGACATCGAGGTCTCCAAGATGTACGTCCAGGACGACGACGGACAGATGGTCATCCCCGTCGACTCCGACTACAGCGACGCTCTCCAGAACTCGACCCTCGAGGTCGCCCCGGGCGACACGATCACGGTCGCATACTCGGATGACCGCACCTCCTCCGGCGAGAAGCGCATCCGCGAGCAGACGATGGGGTCTTCCTTCTCCGACGCCAAGGCCAACTTCTTCTTCGAGGTGATCGAGAACACACCGAACGGGACCGAGACGCGCCTCTACGACGCCTACCGCTTCCTCCCCGGCGACATGCTGCTCGTGGCCGTCCGCGACCCCGACGGAGACGTCACGCCCGAGGCCGACAAGGTCAAGGTCCGCATCTCCACCCGCTCCGGCGTCTCGGCCGAGATGGAGCTCGTGGAGCAGAACCGCCGCTACGCAAACCTGCAGGAGACATGGCGCGCAGCCTCGGACGGCATCCATGGCGGCTTCTTCATGAACCAGCTCCGCACCTGCGCCATCGGCGACACCAACGCCCCGTCGTCGGTCCTCCGCATCGCCCCCGGCGACATCATCTCGATGACGTACCATGACCGCGAGAACACGCGCCCAGGCGTCCCGATCGACCGTCACGCCAGCGTCATGGCGGCCCAGCCCTCCACGCCCGAGCTGATGCTCTTCAACACCCGCTCCGAGCGCGTCGAGGACACCAGCTACGACGCCAAGCTCCGCCTCGCCCAGCTGCGCCGCCGCCCGGGCAACGAGAACATCACCAAGCTCTACCGCGACGCCTTCTTCGCCAAGCGCATGGATCCGGCGGACTTCGCCGACCAGAACAAGGAGATCAAGGCAAACGTCGCCCTTCCGGTGCCGATACTCGTCACCGACTCCTCCCGCGCACGTCATGAGGCGTCCGTGATCAGGGTCGAGGCGCTCGCCGGAAGCGAGATGGAGGACGCCGAGGAGACCGGCCGCGATCCTGAGCCGATCATCGTCCCGCTCCGCCTGGGCCATAACTTCGACACTTTCCGCACCGACCTCCTGAAGGTCTCGCAGGCCGACGCCGCGAACTCCGGCGTGTTCTCGTCGCTGCTGCGCCTGCGCCTCGGTCCGCCAGACCCCGCCGCCGAGATCGACCCGCTGGCGCCGCCCGAACTCTCAGTCAACGGCAATGACACCGTGCGCATCCGCATCCTCGGCGAGGACGGCTCGACCGTAATGGAGCGCACCCTGCGCCTGTGCTCCGCCGCCCGCCTCACGCTGACGGACTCCTCCTACTCGGCCGACCGCGACTCCGCCCACGTGGGCGAGCGCTTCTTCGTCCTGGTCGAGGATCCCGACCGCGACACCGGCGACGAGCTTAACGAGGTCGAGGTCTCGGTCACCGCCCACCCGCGCCTGAAGGACGACACCGGCAAGTACGTCAAGTCCACCGTTACGCGCACTATACTCCTGCGCGAGACTATGCCCCACTCCGGCGTCTTCACCGGCATGGTGCGGCCAGTGCTCTTCGCCCCCGGCGAGGAGATCCCCGCCGTCGCCACCGGCGGCGTCGTCACCGCCTCCGAACAGCTCTCCGACGACCGCATAGCCGTCTCCTACGGCGACACCGTCGACTTCTCCTACCTCGACGAGGAGACGATCACCCCGCTCACCCCCGGCCCGGTCACGGCGCAGGGCAAGGTGTACAAGGGTTCCGACGGCTCGGTGCGCCTATTCTCCAAGCGCTTCCGCGACCCAGACGACGCGGTCCTCGTCCAGTTCCGCCTCGCCGAATGCCTCTTCGAGATGGCTAAGGAGCACCGTCGCCTGAAGCAACCTGACAAGAGCGCCGACGCCATCGAGGAAGGCAAGTTCATCCTCGAGGAAGCCCTCCGCAACTACCCGACGACCATCCACGTCACGCAGGGCGAGTTCCTCCTCGCCAACCTCTACCATGAGCTTGGCATGGAGCAGAAGGAGGCTGCGGACAAGGCCGAGAAGGACGGCGAGGCCGCCGAGGTCGCCGCGCACAAGCGCGAGGCCGACCGTCTCTTCACCGAGGCCCTCTCGCGCTTCTCCGCCATCCTCTCCACATGGCCCGACAGCGAGTTCGCGCCTCGCTCCCAGTACCACAAGGCGCTCTGCCTGGAGATGCTCGGCGACTACAACCGCTCCAGCGAGGAGTACGTGAAGATGACGTACCTCTATCCGGAATCCCCGCTCGTCGGCGATGCCGCCATCCGCCTCGCCACCTACTACTACAAGAACGAGAAGCGCTACGACACCGCCGGGCGCATCTACTCCAACTTCCAGAAGCGCTTCCCGACCCACGAGAAGGCCGACCGCGCCCTCTTCATGAGCGCCCAGTGTCACATGAAGATGGCCGAATCCCTCTCCGAGAAGGCGCGCCAGGAGAAGAAGGCCGCCCCGGCGACGCTGATCGCCGAGGAGTACCAGGCAGCCGTAAAGGCGCTCGCCACGCTCATCGACACCTACCGCGACACCTCGGCCAAGGCCCTCGTCGCGCAGGCGATGTACTGGGCGGGCGACGCCTCGCTTCGCGCCAAGGACTACCAGAGCGCCTTCCTCTACCTCAAGCGCACGATCTTCGAATATCCCGAGACCGAATGGGCTCGCCGCGCACGCGGACTTCTCCTCCAGGAGGCGAAGAAGTTCGAGGATCTGGAATAACGCCTATGGGGCGGACGATTCAAACAACAGGCGCGCGCCACTATCGGCGCGCGCCGTTTTTCTGATAATGGACCATGCGACTATGACTACTTCCGAACAGATTGCAAGAGACCTGCTTGACATCGGGGCGGTCTTCCTTCGCCCGGACGATCCCTTCACCTGGGCGTCGGGCATCAAGAGCCCGATATACTGCGACAACAGGCTTACCCTCACCTCGCCCGCCGTGCGCACTCATGTCGAGGAAGGGCTCGTCGCCCTTGT
The DNA here is from genome assembly GCA_017458965.1 of Kiritimatiellia bacterium. GTDB lineage: Bacteria > Verrucomicrobiota > Kiritimatiellia > RFP12 > JAAYLN01 > RGIG3612. The sequence goes on from JAFSZJ010000111.1 coordinate 10,536, forward strand.
CCGCGAACACTACCCGGATGTCGAAGTGCTTATGGGCACCTCCACGGCCGGCATCGCCCACGCCGCCATCTGCGGACACCTCATGGGTCTGCCTATGGGCTACGTCCGCTCCTCCAGCAAGGACCACGGACGCCAGAACCGCATCGAGGGCAGGCTCGAGGCCGGACAGAAGGTCGTAGTCGTCGAGGACCTCATCTCCACGGGCGGCAGTTGTCTGGAGGTCGTCGAAGCCCTTCGCGAGGCCGGCGCACAGGTCCTCGGCGTCGTATCCATCTTCACCTACGGGCTCAGAAAAGGCATTGAGCGCTTCGCGACCGCAGGCGTGGAGAACCACTCCCTCTGCGACTTCGACACCGTCTGCGCCGTCGCCGCCGAGACCGGCGCCATCCGCCCCGACGACATTGCAAAGCTAAAGCGCTTTCAGTCCAATCCCGAAGACGCATCGTGGCTGGGAGTGTAGAGTGGAAAGTGCAAAATGGAAAGTGTGGGTTGCAAAGTGATATGCAAAGACAACAATGTTGCCGTGAAAAGCCTGGACTTCGCGGTACGGATTGTGAATTTGTGCCGGACTCTGAAAAGGAGAAACAGAGAGTTTGTCCTGCATGATCAGATATTGCGCTCCGGGACATCAATAGGCGCGAATGTCAGCGAGGCGAATTCCGCCCAAAGCAAGGCGGACTTCATTTCAAAGATCTCAATCGCCTTGAAGGAATGCAACGAAACAGGCTACTGGCTGGAACTTCTTCATAGAACAGAGACCCTCACGAATCCTGAATACGAATCCCTAATCTCCGACAACCGTCAACTCTTCGCGATCCTCACCGCCATCCTCAAATCCGCCAAACGCAACCTCCCCTAACTTCCCTCCCCCTTCTCACTCTTCACTTTCCACTCTCCACTTTCCACTCTCCACTTTTCACTTTCCATTTTCCACTTTCCACTTTCCACTTTCCATGAACACTCTGCATGACATTTCTTGGTCCGACTACTCGGCTCTTCCTCTTGAAGAAAAGGTTCCCCTTCTGGCGCGTCCCGACGGCATGCCGTTCCATACGCTATTCGCGCAGCAGTTCGGCCGGAAGCAGCTCGACGGTCTCTGCGCCCTCACCACGAAGATCCGCTTCATCGCGAAGACGCGAGAGGGCATGGACTTCCTCCAGTCGCAGCTTTCGCACAAGCGCGCGATGATCTACTTCACGCAGCCGTCGTCCCGTACGTTTCTGTCCTTCATGAGCGCGTGCCAGATACTCGGACTTCGCACTGGCGAGGTACGCGACGCCTCGGTCTCCAGCGAATTCAAGGGCGAGAGCCGCGAGGACTCCATCCGCACGTTCTCCTCCTACTTTGACCTCATCATAATGCGCACACAGGAGAAGGGCCTCGCGGAGCACATGGCCTGGGCGCTTTCGCGCTCCGATCGTCCCGTCCCGATCATCAACGCGGGTTCAGGCAAGGACCAGCATCCGACGCAGGCGCTTCTCGACATCTACACCCTGCACCGATCCTTCGAGAAAAAAGGCGGACTCAGGAACCGCACAGTCATGTACGTCGGCGACCTCGCCCGCGGCCGTACAGTCCGCTCGCTCTCCAACCTCCTCACCAACTACGAGGGCATACGCCACATCTTCGTCGCCCCGGAGCCGCTCCAGATCGGGCAGGACATCCTCGACATGCTGAAGGCGCACGGCAACGAGTACGTCGTCACTGACGACATGCGCAAATACCTTCCCAAGGCCGACGCCGTCTATATGACGCGCATCCAGGACGAGTGGGACGCGGCCAAGGGCGACAGCGCGAAGATCGACACGTCTCGATTCAAGATCGGTCGCGCGGAGATGGATATGATGGGGCCTGACGCCATCCTGATGCATCCCCTGCCCCGCCGCGACGAGATCTCCACCGACTGCGACTCCGACCCGCGCTCGAAGTACTGGCGACAGATGCGCAACGGCATGTGGATACGCACGGCGCTCATCGCCTCGACCTTTGACTGCGCGGACATGATCATGGCCTGGCGCCAGAGGACCATGTAAGGGGATCCCGACCATGCAGATATGCGTTCTCAACAGCGGAAGCAGCGGCAACTGCGTGTTCATCTCCTCCAACGGGACTTCCATACTCATCGATGCCGGCATCTCGTGTCTGCAGATACGCAGGCGCCTGGCGGCCATCGGGCACTCCCAAGAGGAGCTGGCGGCCGTTTTCATCACCCATGACCACATCGACCACTGCCTGGGGCTTCCGACGCTTTCGAACCACAACCCCGGCCTCGCCATCTATGCCAACTACGAGACCTCGCGCGCGGTGGAGCGCACGGTCAGCAAGAGCATGAAGCCCGGGCAGACTTTCCCTTGGGCGAACTTCGAGACCGGCGACTCCTTCGACGTCGGCGGGCTTTCGATCGAGACGTTCGGCATACAGCACGACGCCGCCGACCCGGTGGGATACGTCGTATCGGATGGGAACGCCAAGGTCGGCGTCGCCACGGACATGGGGGTTGCCACGGAGGTGGTAAAGCGCCATCTTCGCGGATGCGACGCCCTAGTGATGGAGGTCAACCACGATCTCGACATGCTCATGGAGAGCGACCGCGGGTGGTGGCTCAAACAGCGCATCTCCGGACGCAACGGACATCTATCCAACGAACAGGCGTCGGAGTTGCTGTCCTCCATCTGCACCGACTGCCTTAAGGTCGTCTTCCCCGCCCATGTAAGCGGCGACTGCAACACGCCTGAGCTTGCGATCGGCACCGTCCGCGACACGCTCCGCTCACTCGGGCGCGAGGACTCCGTCCGCATCTCTCCGACATACCGCGAGGCCGCCGGGGAACTCATCGAAATCTGACGGCCAAGTCGGTCGCTTTGCCCACTTCGAGCGGACTGACAAAATCAAAGCTGTTCCAGATGCGCTTCGAGGTCGGACAAAAGCGTCAAGGCCGATTCGCGAAGAGGCGACGCTGCTATCTCCCCGGCTTTCGCGCGAAGCCGCGAGAAGGAGGCGCGTATTTCCTCGTCTGTCGCGTCCTGATGGAATATCTTGAAAAACTCCAGCCAGTGGATGGCCTTTATGCCGCACACGGGTTGGACTGCCATGAGCGCA
>JAFSZJ010000112.1 GCA_017458965.1 Kiritimatiellia bacterium
GGCTTCTCCCGCCAATCATCGGCGACCAGATGATGCTTCCATTGACCTAGGCACCCACCTCCGGCCATCAAACAGAAACCCGCCGCGCTGGAAAATTTCGGCGGGGTGACATCTCGTCTTCCTCAACTGCGATTTTTAGGCATAACGATTACGCATAAAGGCTATCGGATTGTGGACGGCGTGTCAAAACAAACATCCTGCGTGCCGGATTGCGGTTGCCAATGCGGGGCGTGGTTTCTGCTATCATTTGGGCATGGGCGGGACGCTCACTATTGGCGATATATTGGCGAAGGGGGCCGCTTGGCTGGCTGTGAAGGGCGTCGAGGACGCGGATGTCCAGGTGCAGTGGCTCGCCTCGGCGTATCTTCCGGCACGCCGCACCGAACTCGCCTCGCGTCTTGCGGACAAGGCGGACCAGCAATTCACAGAGCGGATGCGCTCCGCGATGGTCCGCATGGCGAAGGGCGAACCGATCCAGTATGTCCTTGGGGAATGGGATTTCCGGCTGCTTACTCTCAAGACCGATAGCCGTGCGCTGATCCCGCGCCCGGAGACCGAGCAGCTTGTCTCGCTCGTACTGGAGGAGCCTGATCTCAAGGCCATTCCGTCACCCGTCATCTGCGATGTCGGGACCGGTACCGGATGCATCGCGATCTCCATCGCCATAGAGATGCCATCCTCGAAGTGCGTGGCGATAGACATGGACGAAGGCGCCCTTTCGCTGGCGCGCGAGAACGCCCTGCGCTGCGGAGCCTCCGTCGAGTTCCGCCATGGACGCAACCTCGTCGGCTTCGGCGCGGCGTCTGTGGATGCCGTCGTCTCCAACCCGCCGTACATTGACGCCGCAGGGATGGAGGCGCTGCCAAGGCACATCATCGACCACGAGCCGCGTGTCGCCCTCTACGGCGGTGTGGACGGACTCGACGTGATACGGTCACTGGTCAACGACGCCGCCATCGCCCTGCGGCGGGGCGGCTGGTGTTTTCTCGAGATCGGCGACGGACAGGGCGAGCCGGTGCGCGCGATCCTCGAGGACGCCGGCTTCTCTTCGGTCTCGATACTCAAGGACTTCGCCGGTCTGGACCGCTACGCCAAGGCCCATATCCTCTAGCGCGGTTTCAAAAGACTTGCGACCGCAAAAGGGGCCTTTAACGCAGAGTCGCGGAGCACGCTGAGTTTTTGGCGCTGCCGCGCAGGTTGGCGCGGCGCCATAGGATGTTGTTCTCGGTTGTCTATGTTGTCGTCAATCAATTGCGGTTGCTTTTCTCAAGGCGTCATAGGCGAAGGAAAGAACTCCCGACTTGGCGAAGCGCCTCTGCATTGAAACCTGCGGGCCATGCCGCATGCTTGGCGCGAGCGTTCCCACGCTCGTAGGCCCCCGCTGTTTCTTGGGGCGTCCTGTTGGCCGGTCCGCCGTTTTTCAGCGCTTGCGGGCAAGCTCGGCGGCGGCGCGGTAGTTGGCGCGCAGCTCCGAGGTCCAGACGCGCATGTATTCGAGGCGGCGGATCGACTTGTAGTCCGTCACGACGCTGTGCCAATTGGCCGGTATCGGCTTCGTCGGGAAGCGCAGAAGCAGCTCCATCGCCTCGGGGTTGGCCTCCGGTCCGCCATTGTCTATGATCGCCTTCCATGCGGCGCGGAGCTCGTCGCCCGAGTCGAGGCACATGGCCCTCACGAGGTCGCGCTGTATGCCGAAGTGGCGCGCCGACCATCTCGGACGGTAGGTGAATGTGTCGGCGAGCGCGAAGGGGTTGATCTCCGGCGACGCCAGATCGTCGCTTGCGTCAAGCGAGTTTGTCTTCGCGGCCGCGTCGAAGACCGGATCGTCTGACGGATAGAAGTCGCGCCGGATCGGTAGGCGGCGGAGCGCGAAGCGCCTCGGTCCGCCGGATGCGCCGACCTTGGTGTTCCAAAGCCGCTGGCCATCGACGCTGAAGACGAACTCGAAGAACCTGACCGCCAGCTCGCGGTGCGGTGCGCCGCGCAGGAGGCTCATGGGGTCGGCGCTCACGCAGGAGCCGCCTCGCGGCGTGATGTACGACATGTGTGTGGCGCCGTCCGCCGTGCGTGTGTATTCGGCCTGGAAGCGTCCGAAGAAGTCGATGCAGATGCCGGCGGCGGTCGCCCCCATGCCGACGTCTATCGGCACCTTGCCGGCGGAGTCCGTGAAGTAGCGGGCGTTGGCGCCTATCAGGCGGACGAGGTTCATGCCGCGCCGCCAGCCCTCCTCGACGTCGTCCTGGTAGCCGCGCAGCGCGCCGCCTTCGGCGATCAGCGACTTGTCGGCCGCTATCGCGGCCTCGTTGGAGGAGACCGCTTCCGTCGAGTACCCGCATGAGGCAACATGGTCGGCCATCGTCTGCTGCACGATCATCTCGAACGCCTTGGCGACGCTTCCGCTCTTGGTCGGATCGGTGACGCCGACGTTTGCGAAGAGTCGCGGATCGGCCAGGTCCGCCCACGCGGCGAGCGGGCGGTCTATGCCCAGGTCCGCGAGCCGGTCCGGGTTGGAGCAGATGCCGAAGGTGCTGAGGACGTTGCCGTAGAAGACGTCGCTCCGGCATACCTCGCCGGACAGCTCGCGCGGGACGAGCTCCACGCCGCGTTCGTCGCGGACGATCCCGGGCGGCGGCTCGCCGTCCCATGGCGGCACGGTAAGACCCTTGCGCTCGGCGTCGGAATGGTCGAAGACGCCCCCGCCGAAGAAGAGGTCTATGCCGGAGGTGGCGACTTCAGGCGAGTCGTTCGTGCGGAAGGCGTAGTAGAGGGTTGAAGGGTTGAAAGGTTGAAGGGTCGAAGGACCTGTGGGGTCTGCGGGCGGGGTGGGGGAGAGGATTATCGAGGCGCCGCCGGCGGGCCAGCTGCGTCCGGAACGCTCCCACCATCCCTGCATCGACCCGATGTACTCGGAGGCGAGGTAGCGCATGATCTCCGTGGTGCCGCCGATGTTGCGCCAGTCTATGCGGACGGGCGAGCCGTACTTGCGCTCATGCCACGCGCTGAACCCTTCGGCGAACTCCTGGCGGATGGCCTCGTTGTGCGGCGTGACCACCACGAGGACCGGATCGCCTTCGCGCCAGACCCCGGCGTCCGGGGGCGAGCTGAAGATGAACGGCAGCGCGACCATCAGCACGGCCGCCGCCACTACGCCGATGATGCGCCCCTTCATAGCGCCACCACCTGCTCCGGCGGGATGTGGATGCGGGCGGCGCCCTCGATCGGGCCGGCGGCGGCCGGGGCGAGCTCGATGGCGGCCAGGCGGACCGGCTCACCGTCGCGGACGGGCATCTCTATGGAGTGGTGGGCGACCTCCCCCTGGTACGACGAGCGCAGGACTCGGCAGTCGAAGACGTTGGACTGGGTCGAAAGGCTCGAGGATTGAGGGGTTGATGGCAGGAGGGAGATGCCCTCGGGCCGGATGCAGAGCGTGGTCTCTTCGCCCTTGGAGAGCTGTCGCGCGGCGTTGGCGGCCGACGCCTCGAAGAGTCCGGCCGCCGTCTCCACGCTGATCGTGCGCGGCGACGCCTCGGTGACTCGGCCCTTGATGAAGTTTGCCTCGCCGATGAAGCCGGCGACGAACTCGTTCACCGGATGGCGGTAGACGTCGATGGGCGTGCCGACCTGCTCGACGTGTCCGCCGCGCAGAACCGCGAGGCGGTCGGCTATCGAAAGCGCCTCCTTCTGGTCGTGCGTGACGTATATCGCCGTGAGTCCGGCCCCCTTGCAGATGCGCCGTATCTCGGAGCGCATCTCTATGCGGAGCTTGGCGTCGAGGTTGGAGAGGGGTTCGTCGAGCAGGATGCACTGCGGCTCGATCACCAGGGCGCGGGCGAGTGCCACGCGCTGCTGCTGTCCGCCGGAAAGCTGGTTTGGCTTGTACTTCGCGCGATCCGCCATGTGGACGGCCTCGAGGGCCGCGGCGACCCGGCGCTCGATCTCCGACTTCGGGCGATGGCGCACGTCGAGGCCGAAGGCGACGTTCTCGGCGACGGTCATGTGCGGCCAGAGGGCGTAGCTCTGGAAGACCATTCCGGTGTCGCGCTTGTACGGCGGCAGGTTCGTGACCTCGCGGTCGCCTATGAATATCCGTCCTGAATCCGGCTGGTGGAAACCGGCGACGGCGCGGAGTAGCGTCGTCTTGCCGCATCCGCTTGGCCCGAGGAGGAAGAATATCTCGCCCGGCTCTATGGTGAGGGTGATGTGGTCGATCGCCTTGACGTCGTCGAAGTGCTTGACCAGGTCTTCAATTCTTACGGCTACCGCCATCGTCATGCTCCGTGGGGATGGATGAACCTGACGGGTATTGTACCGGATTCGGACGCTTGGCGGCGGGGAAAGCGGATTCGGCGGTGATGGGAGTTGTGGCTCGTGGCGTACTTGAGGTTTCGGCGTCCGGTTGAACCATGCGGCGCTTTTGGTGCGTTATAATCCTTTGGACAAACCACAGGAGGATGGACGATGAAGGCTCTTCACATTGCATGCGCGTCGGTGGTGGCGCTTTTCGCGGCAGGCGCCGCTGCGCAGACTCCCGGGTCGATCGAGGCCAGGGCCAAGGCAGGGATCTCCAAGGGGCTTGACTGGCTTGTGTCGAAGCAGCAGACGAACGGCGTATGGTCAAGCGCGCAGAACCCGGCCCTGACGGCCATGCCCGCATGGGTGCTTTCCAAGTCCGGGCTTGAGAGGGACGCCGCCGCGGTCGCCAAGGCCGTGGCCCACATCAAGTCCTGCGTCCAGGAGGACGGCGGGATATACGTCGTGGTCCCCGGACGGCGCGGCGGCTCCTATGGCACCTACAACACCGCCATCTGCATGACGGCCCTGCACTACTGCGATCCCGTCGGCTCGGTGCGCATACTCCAGAAGGCCAGGGAATACGTCGCCTCCACCCAGCTGACCGGCGAGGAGGGTGGCAACAACGGCGGTTTCGGCTACGAGGCCGCGTCGTCGCCCCGCGCCGGAGGCGCCGATCTCAACAACTCGGCCTGGGTCATATCCGCCATGGCGCTTACGGCGGGGGTGGAGGAGTCCCGTCCCGTCGATGAGAAACGCGCCGACATCGACTGGGAGGCCGCCCTTGGCTACGTGGACCGCATGCAGGTTAAGGCCGGCGCCAAAGGCGCAGATCCCGACGACGCCGGAGGATTCCTCTACCGCCTGCCCGACCGCGGACTCCCTTCGTCCACCATACCCGCCGCGCCGCAAGGCGGCGCGGATGCCAGATCTCAGATCTCAAATCTCACATCGGTCGCCATGCAACGCGGCGGCGGTACCCGTCCCCCGCTCCGTTCCTACGGCAGCATAACCTACTCAGGCCTTCTCTCCATGCTCTACGCCCGCGTAGGCCGCGACGACCCCCGCGTCGTCTCCGCCATCGACTACGCCCGTCGCCACTGGACGCTCTCCGAGAACCCCGGCCAGGGTCAGCAGGGCATCTACTTCTACTACACGATCATGGCGCGCGCCCTCTCCCTGCTGGATGTCGATGCGCTTCCGCCCGTCAAGGACGGCGATGCCCCGATAGCCTGGCGCGACGAACTCATCGAGAAGGTCCTCTCGCTTCAGAAGGAGGACGGTTCCTGGGTCAACGACAACAACCGCTGGTTCGAGAACGATTCCGTCCTGACGACCTCGTACGCGATCCTCACGCTCGAATACGCTATGAGGATGTTCATGTAGCGCGCCCGAATTTCCGGGCAAGCTCTGACAGAGACGTGAAAAGCATCGTCGGGCGACCGCGCGGCGAGGTGTAGGGCATGCGCGTGGCCGCGAGGTCGCGGACGAGGCGCGACTGCGCCTCCGGCGCGAGCGAGGCCGTCCGCGAGATGGCCGACATGGCCGCGCCTATCGCCACGGAGCGTTCGCGCCACTTCTCCGTGCCGCGCTTTACGCCCGAAGTGGCTATGCCATGGGATAGATCGGCAAGAAGCGAACGGGCGTCATCCCGCTCAAGCCCGACGGGAAGTGCCTCCACGATGAACTCGCCTTTGGAGCCGAACGGGTCTATGGCGAAGCCCATGGAGCGCAGGATGTCCAGGTTCGCGGTTATCCGCTCGGCGTCTGCCGGGGGCAGTGAGACGCTCTGGGGCATCAGGAGCGGCTGCGAGATCGGCTCGTTGCTCTGGGCGGCGGAAAGCAGACGCTCGTAGATGACGCGCTCATGCGCCGCCTGCGGGTCGATGACCGCGTAGCCGCCGTCGGTTTCTACAAGCAGGAAGCCGTCATGTATCTGCCCGAGCACTCGGCACCAGGCCCATGGTCCGCCAGACTCCTCCGTTTCGTCTATCAGCACCGGCGGCGGTGGAACTGTGGTGGGAAGTGGAGGAGTGGAAAGTGGAGAGTTAAGAGTGGAAAGTGGAGAGTGGGTGAGTGGGAGAGTGGAGGAGGTGGGAGTGAAAAGTGGAGAGTGGAGAGTGGGAAGTGGAGGAGTGGAGGAGTTGGGAGTGGAGGAGTTAAGAGGTGAGAGTGGAGGAGTGGTGGAGGTGGGGTGTGTGGGTTGGGGGAAACTTTCTGAAATCTGAGATTTGAAATTTGAGATTGTCGTCGGGGTCGCTGCCGCCGCTGGAGACGGCTCGAGGTGCGCGCGCGGTATCACGCCGAGGGCGTCGGATACTGCCGCGATTATCGCGTCGCGGACGGCCGATGCGTCGCGGAATCGCACCTCGCGCTTCATCGGGTGGACGTTCACGTCCACATCCTCCGGCGGCAGATCTACGAACAGCACCACCACAGGTCTGTGGTCCGGGTCGGGATACGCCTCGCGCAGCGCGTACGGTATCACCGCGGCGGTCGCTGCCCGTTTGTTCACGAAGACGTATTGCTCGCTTCTCTCCGAGCGGCTCAAGGTCGGGACCCCGACGAAGCCCGATATCCTGATCTGGCCTTGCTCGTGCTTCATCGGACGCATCGAGGCGATGAAGTCCCGTCCGAAGAGCTCCATGACGCGCTCCTCGAGCGTGGCGCCGCCGGGGAGGTTCCAAACCTCCCGTCCGTCGGCCTTGAACCTCATGGCCGTCTCAGGATGGGAGAGCGCCTGGAGCATGAAGGCGGTCCGTATGTGCGTCTGCTCGGTCTGGTACGACTTCAGGAACTTGCGCCGGGCTGGGACGTTGAAGAAGAGGTCGCGGACCTCGAACGTCGTCCCCTGCGGGAAGCCGATTTCGGTGACGCCCTGTATCTGTCCGCCAGCCACCTCCACGCACGTCCCGGTCGTTTCTCCCTCGGCGCAGGTGCGTATCGTGAAGCGCGATACCGCCGCGATCGACGGTATCGCCTCGCCGCGGAAGCCGTATGTGGCGATGCGCTCGATGTCGTCCACGTCGCGTATCTTGCTCGTGGCCTGCGGCTCCAGGCACATGAGGGCGTTGTCGTGGTCCATGCCGCAACCGTCGTCCGCGACGGAGATGAGCTTGCGTCCTCCGGCCGTTATGACGACCTCTATGCGCGTCGCCCCTGCGTCGAGCGCGTTCTCGATCAGCTCCTTCACGACCGATGCGGGGCGCTCCACGACCTCGCCCGCGGCGATCTTGTTCGCCACGTTGATCGGGAGGAGCCGTATCTGCCGCCGCTGCGCCATCGTAGCCGCCTGTCCTGTCCGTCGCCCTTGGTTAGAAGCCGATCGCCTCGTTCACCAGCACGACCTTGATCCGCCCCTTGTGGCGCGAGAAGCGCGTGATGAGGAACTGGCAGCAGATCGTGTCCGGCGACTTGCAGTCCATGCACGAGCCTGTTTTCTTGCACGGTGTGTCGACGTCGAAGCGCTGCGCGTTGGTCGGGGCCGCGACATTGCGGGCCCGCTTGAGGGCGCTGTCCGTGTCCGGGCAGACCTTGTTCATGCCGACGATGAAGAGCACCATGCGCGGTCCCTGCGCGATGGCGGAGACGCGGTTCGCGTTGCCGTCGATGTTGACGATCACGCCGTCCTCGGTCATCGCGTTCGCGCTGGCGAGGAACACGTCCGCGTCGTACGCGGCGAGCATCGCGGCGCGCTTGTCGGCGTAGTTGTCGCGGTCGATGAAGCGGTACGATCCGTTACGGACGGCGTCCACCAGCCCTATCTCGCGGGCGCTCGTGCATCCGCCCATTGTCACGGAGGCCCCTTCGGGTATGAGCGAGAGAGCTGTCTTCAGTGCCTCCTCGCGGGTTTCCGCGTAGAAGCCCTCCATGTTGCGCGAGGCGAGTCCTTTGATCACCCTCTGCGCCAAGATCCTGTTGCGCTTTCTTACGTTTTCGTCCATGGCCTCAATCTATCATTTCCCGTCGCCGGTGGCAATGCCGCATACGCCGGCGCGGCCGCGGCCGGCCGCCGGCCGGAAGTGTAGGAGGTTTAGGAAGTTTCGAGTTCCTGGTTCCTTGTTTCAAGTTTCTGGTTTCGAGTTCCTTGTTCCTTGTTCCTGGTTTCTGGTTCCTGGTTTCTAGTTTCAAAGTTCGTGTCAATGATGTCAATGGTGGTCATTGGTGGTCATTGGTGTCAATGGTGTCAATCAAAGTTGGTTCCTGGTTTCTCGTTTCTTGTTGTTCGCCGCAAGCGACTCACCACCACATCTTTTATCTGTTATCCATTATCTATTATCTGTTATCTGCGCCGCTTGCGGCGCTGTTATCTGTTATCCGTTATCTGTTATCTATTATCTGCGCTGCAAGCAGCGCTCATGTCTACTATCTGCTGCTGCGTTCATGCTCGCATGAACGCAGCAGCCACCGCCAGTGCCGACACGACGTTGAGCGAGTTCTTCTGTCCGTGAGAGGGTATTTCGACGATCTCGTCGGCGGACCGGACGACGTCGGGATCGAGGCCGAAGCGTTCGTTGCCGAGCAGGAGCGCGCATGGGAAGACTGGTGCAAGACGCTCTATCGGCGTCGCGCCATCGACGGTCTCAAGCGCGTATATGCGCCGCCCTTCGCGGCGGAAGGCGTCGATGGCGTCGCGGATGTCGGCTATGTGCTCCCACGGCACGGCTTCATCCGCGCCGAGCGCCGTCTTGCGCACCTGCTGGTTTTCGGGCGTCGGCGTATAGCCGCAGAGGATGATGCGCGAGGCGCCGAAGAAGTCCGCCGTGCGGAAGATGCCGCCCGCGTTGAAGGCGCTGCGGATGTTGTCCGCGACGACGACCATGTCCGCCCTGTCGGAAGGGCGCGGCGCGTCGGTCGTGCGGATGCCCATCTCGGCGTCCGTGACGCGGGCGCGCCCATCGACGCGCTCCAGCGGGACAAGCGCCGCCTGGATTGAGCGTCCCGTGGCGCCTGGTTGCAGCAGATGCGCGAGCGAGAGTATGCGCTTCGACGATGCCGTGCGCATGAAGTCGAATGCCGCAGCCCTCGCCTCCTCGCGCGAAGGCGTCCCTTCTTCGGCGTCGGCGGCTGCGCGGACGAGGCGCAGCGCTTCGCGCCACTCCTCGGTGGAGAGGTCTATCACGCCCACTCCCACGCATTGCGATCGGACTTGTCCGCCGATGCGCGACCTTCTTCATCCGTCGGTGCGGTCTTTGCCGCCGCGCCGGCGAGTATGTTCATGTAGTGCGCCCGCTCGAACCCGTGGCCGTCCGTGAAGTTCGTCTCGCGGAGAAGGCCGCGGAAGTCGTCGACGCGGCGATGGCCGTGGTCGGTGGCCCACTTGTCCACGTACGACATCATTTCGCCTACCACGCCGAAGCCCTTGTAGAGCGCGGAGCAAACATAGGCCACGTCGGCACCGGCGAGGATGGCCTTGACCACGCCCTCGCCCGAAAGCACACCGCCCGAGAGGGCGATCGAGCACTTCAGGCGTCCGCGAAGAAGCGCCGTCCAGCGGAGCGGGAGGCGTATGTCGTCCTCGTGCGAGAGATGCACGTCCTCGCGTATCGCCGGAGCCGCGACGTCGATGTCGGGCTGGAGGAATCGGTTGAAAAGCACGAGCCCTTTCGCGCCGGCCTTCTCGGCGCGGAGGCAGAAGTTCGGCAGCGATGAGTAGAAGGGGCTTATCTTCAGTGCGACTGGCAGATGCACGGTCGATGTCACGGCCTCGACTATGCCTATGTGGCGGCGTATGACCTCCTCAGCCGTCTCCTCTGGATCGACCGGGATGTCGTACACGTTCAGCTCAAGCGCGTCTGCGCCCGCGACCTCGAGGCGCTTCGCGAACGACGTCCATTGTTCCGAAGTGGTGCAGTTGACGCTCGCGATGACGGGCACCACGACCTCTCTGCGTATGGCGCGAAGAAGCTCGACGTAGCGTTGCGGTCCAAGGCGCATCGGAAGGTCGGCGCGGAGATAGTCGAGGGCGACGGCCGAGCCGATGTCGCCGAGGTCGTCGTATATGCTGGCGATTTCGGAGCGTATCTCCTCCTCGAACGCGCTGCGCATCACGATGGCCCCGACGCCGGCCTCCTCCAGTTTGCGGGCGGATGCTACGGCGCCCGTGAAGGGCGATGACGCGGCTACGATCGGGCACTTGAGATCAAGCCCTAGATACAAGGTCTGTGTAAGCGCACTCATGACGATGGAAATGTTACACGAAAAGCCCTCGCTCCGCCAGCGCCGGCGGTGGCCGAGGCCGGCCGCAGGCCGAGGCTCGCCTCGGCCGTTTAGAAGGTCCTGAAGGTCAGGAAGGTCGGAAGTTTAGGAGGTTTAGGAAGTTTCGAGTTCCTGGTTCCTGGTTTCTGGTTCCTAGTTTCTAGTTTCTAGTTCCAAAGTTCGTGTCAATGATGTCAATGGTGGTCATTGGTGGTCAATGATGATCAATCAAAGTCGGTTCCTGGTTTCGAGTTCCTTGTTTCTGGTTTCTGGTTCCGAGGTTCGTGTCATTTCTGTCATTTCTGTCAATGGTGATCAATGGTGTCAATCAAAGTCGGTTTCTTGTTCGCCGCAAGCGACTCACCACCACATCTTTTATCTGTTATCCATTATCTATTATCTGTTATCTGCGCTGCCTATCAGCGCTTCCGTCTGCCCCGCTGCCCTGCTCCGGCGCACACAACATCTTGTTGCCATTTTCGGGACGAACCACAATATCTTGTGTTTTTTCTGTTGACACAGGGTGGGGATGTGGTATCATCACATCATACGATTCGCCTCGATAGCCTTTCGGGACGAGCCTGTTTTTTCGCCCTAATGCTCTATTGCAACCTCAGTCTATAGACATCGCCATATCAATCCCACTGCCTTAGCCCGTAGCCACTACCCCTCTTTTCAAGCCCATCGACCGCCAACTTTTCCGCTGGAGCCTCAGCGAAAGTGGAGACCTTGACGACGGTGGTCGGCCCCCTTCGCCCTTTTTACCTTTCAACCTTTCAACTTTTCAACTTTTCAACCCTTCAACCCTTCAACCACAACAAAGGATTTCGGATGAACATCATCAAACGCAGCGGCGAGGAGAAGCCGTTTGTATCGGAGAAGATCCTCAAGGCCATCACGAGCGCCAACGAGGCCGAGGATTCGCAGAACAGACTTACCGCAAAGCAGATCGAGGAGATCGTCGACGAAGTGACGAAGATCTGCGCCGAGCGCGACCGCGCCTCAACCGTCGAGGAGATCCAGGACCTCGTCGAGACCAAGATCATGGAGAAGGGCGCCTTCGCCGTCGCCAAGCGCTACATCACCTACCGCTACAAGCGCTCCCTCGTCCGCCAGGCCAACACGACCGACGGACAGATCCTCGCCCTCATCGAGTGCAACAACGAGGACGCCAAGCAGGAGAACGCCAACAAGAACCCGACGATCAACAGCGTCCAGCGCGACTACATGGCCGGCGAGGTCTCGAAGGACGTGACGAAGCGCCTTCTCCTCCCGCAGGAGATCGTGGAAGCCCATGACCAGGGCATCATCCATTTCCACGACATGGACTACTTCGCCCAGCACATGCACAACTGCGACCTCGTCAACCTCGAGGACATGCTCCAGAACGGCACCGTCATCACCGGCACGATGATCGAGCGCCCGCACAGCTTCTCCACCGCCTGCAACATCGCCACCCAGATCATCGCGCAGGTCGCCTCCAACCAGTACGGCGGGCAGAGCATCTCGCTCACGCACCTCGCCCCCTTCGTGCAGACCTCCCGCGAGAAGTTCCAGCGCGACGTCGAGAAGGAGTTCGAGATCGCCGGCGCGCCGAAGGACGCCGAGAAGATGTCCGAGGTCGTCGAGAAGCGCGTCCGCGAGGAGATCATCCGCGGCGTCCAGACGATCCAGTACCAGGTCGTCACGCTCATGACCACCAACGGCCAGGCGCCCTTCATCACCGTGTACATGTACCTCGGCGAGGCCCGCAACGAGCAGGAGAAGAAGGACCTCGCCATGATCATCGAGGAGACGCTCAAGCAGCGCATCATCGGCGTCAAGAACGAGGTCGGCGTCTACATCACCCCCGCCTTCCCGAAGCTCATCTACGTCCTCGAGGAGGACAACATCACGCCGGAGAGCCGCTACTGGTACCTCACCGAGCTCGCCGCCAAGTGCACCGCCAAGCGCATGGTCCCCGACTACATCTCCGAGAAGAAGATGCGCGAGCTCAAGCTCTCCAAGGGCGAGACCCCGGGCCACGGCGACACCTACACCTGCATGGGCTGCCGCTCCTTCCTCACGCCCGACCGCTCCGGATGCGGCTTCGACAACATAGCCAACGCCGGCAACTACGAGCCGGGCAAGCCCAAGTACTACGGCCGCTTCAACCAGGGCGTCGTCACGGTCAACCTCGTGGACATCGGCCTCAGCGCCAACAAGGACATGGACGCCTTCTGGAAGATATTCGACGAGCGCATGGAGCTTTGCCACCGCGCCCTCCAGTGCCGCCACAACCGCCTCAAAGGCACCTCGTCCGACGCCGCCCCGATCCTCTGGCAGTACGGCGCCCTCGCCCGCCTCAAGAAGGGCGAGAAGATCGACAAGCTCCTATACGGCGGCTATTCGACGATCTCCCTCGGCTACGCCGGTCTCTGGGAATGCGTCTACAGTCTCATCGGCAAGAAGCTGA
>JAFSZJ010000016.1 GCA_017458965.1 Kiritimatiellia bacterium
ACAAAACCGGGCGTCCCCCGCCTCAATCGCTACAAGGTGATGGTGGCGGCGGGCGTCGATGCGGTGCGGCCGGGCGTATGCGAGGCGGTGAAGGCCTGGGTGGAGAATGGCGGCGTACTCGTGCTCGTGGGCGAGGCGATGAGTCTCAGCGAATACGGTGCGCCCGCTGCGGATGCCTTCCCCGGCATCCAGGTCGGCAAGCGCAAGGATAGCGAGACGGCGATGATCACGATTGGAAGTACGAAATTCCAGGCCGCCTGCTGGCGCGACACGGCGCTTGACGATTCGTGGGAGCTGCTTGGCTCCATCGGCGATCAGCCCGCCTTCTGGCGCAAGTCGTTCGGCAAGGGCGCCGTCTATTTCGCCAATGCCAAGCTCTCTGGCGACTCCATCGGCGCATTGACGGCACTTGCGGCATCCAACGTCGGCGTGAAGCCCTGCTGCAAGACGACCGACGCGCTCGATCCTGACGGTGCCCCGCTCTCCGGCATCGAGGTCACCCCCGCCCGCCGCGACGGCTGCGAGGCCTGGATCGTGACGCCCCGCACCATGGGGACACGGGTGGTTCGCTTCCGGCCGGCGGGGCGCGACGGCCCCGCACCCCAAGAAAACATGATGATGCTGCGCGTCTGGAACCGTCCGCCAGTGGAGATGGCCGAACTGAGTTCGGCCAATGCCATCACCGCCTTCCGCCAGCCGCTTCTCCCCGACCCCGACGGCTCGTATGTCCTGCCGACGGGCGACCGCTGCCTTCTCGTGCGTGGTCCGGAGGAGACGCTCCGCAAGCGCTACGGCGGCGATCGCGCCGAATGGCTGGAACCGCTCTCCGCAGCCAAGGCCCTCGCGGATGGCAAGGCCCGCGTCGAGGAGGAGAAGGCCAAGCGGAAGGCGTCGAAGCCGGCCTTCGACGTCGACCCCGGCAAGATCCATCCGCTTGACCTCCGCCCATTCGCCAACCGCCGCTTCGTCGACAAGGTCGCCGGCGACGGCAAGGACGGCTGGACCGACCAGGGGGCGCAGCAGTCGCTCACGGACACGCCATGGGGTATCACGGTCTGCAACGGAGTCCCGATGGACTTCATCCGCTACGACCAGAACGACTACCGCGACTGCATCGTGATGAAATCGACGCGTCTCAAGGACGCGCCGGAAGGTGAGCCTCCATATCCCGAAAAGGTCGAGGGCATAGCCGTAGACCGCAAGGTCGGCAACGTCTACTTCCTACACGCCATCGCGTGGGGCATCCTCAACAAGGTCGAGACTGCCTTCACCTATGTCATCAACTACGGCGACGGGACCAAGGAGGAGCTGCCCGTCCGCAACTATCGCGAAGTCTGGGACTGGGGTTTCCTCGCCCTGACAGCCGAGATGGCCACGAACCACTGCGTCAAGGGCTGGGCGAACGACGGGAACAAGGGCCTCTACCTCTGGCGCTGGACCAATCCCCACCCGGAGAAGGCGATAGCGACAATAGACATCGTCTCCTCGTGCGGCGCCCAGATACCCCTTATCGCCGCCATATCGGTCGAGGAGCCCGGGCTGGAGATCGTCGCCATTCCGGACGATGCGTTGCGCGCAGCGGGTGGCGGCAAGGGCGTTAAGGCGTCCGTGACGAACGGCGAATGGCGCATCATGCTAGATGACAGCGCCACTTCGTGGGTGACGGCAGGCTGCTCCTTCACGAATGGGATCCCATATTCACGTGGTCTATACAAGCGCCTCCTCTTCGAGATGAACCGTCTTCCCGACCAGTGGGGCGCATACCACGACCACGCCACGCCGCAGTTCATGCTGAGGGGGTTGAAGGACGGCACCTTCAAGCTGGCCGGATGGCATGTGGCGCAGCATCTGAGCGGTTCGCCCTTCTACCGCACAGACAACGACCCGGAAACCTGGGAGACGGCTGTAATCCCATTTTCGTGGAAGATCGTCGGCGACGACTGGACGCGGATAACGCAGCTCGGCGTGCAGTTCCAGCAGATGCCCACCGAACACAGCGGGATAGCCATACGCAACATCCGCTTCGAGGTCTCCGACGAGCCGCCGCCGCCCTTGCCGCCGCCACCGCCTCCTCCGCCGGCCGCGCCGGACCTGGACCCTGAACTCGGGGCCGTGGCCGAGGGCGACGACATGCTAGAATGATTCGTCGCCGCACGAGGCGGTGGACATTCGCAAAAGCAGGAAGAGAAAATGCCTGAAACACAATCTGAGGAGGCGGAACTCGTCTCCATCCCGAAGCTTGTCGAGGAACTTGGTATTTCGCCACGCCAGATAGCGGCGGTGGCGCGTCTTTTGGCCGAAGGGAACACGATCCCGTTCATAGCCCGCTACCGCAAGGAGGTCCACGGAAACCTCGACGAGGTGCAGATAGGCCGGATACAGGAGCGTCTGGCATACCACCGCGAGCTGGACGAGCGCCGCCAGACCATTCTGAAGTCGATCTCGGACCAGGGCAAGCTCACCGACGCGTTGAAGGCGAAGATCCTCGCCGCTACGACCAAGAGCGCTCTGGAAGACCTTTATCTCCCATTCCGCCCGAAGCGCCGCACGCGCGCTATGATCGCGAAGGAGCGTGGGCTTGAGCCGCTGGCAGACCTCATCGAATCCCAGCCAGACGGCAATCCCGACACCGACGCCGCCAAATTCGTCGATCCGGAGAAGGAGGTGCCGGATGTTGCTGCCGCCCTCGCCGGTGCGCGCGACATCGTGGCCGAGCGCATATCCGAGGACGCCGACATACGCGGCTTCGTCCGCTCCGCATACGAGCGCGACGGCAAGGTCGTGTCGTCCGTAGTCGACCCACCGCCATCAGAGCCGACGAAGTTCGAGCAGTACTACGAGTTCGACGAGCCGGTCGCGACCATCCCCTCCCACCGATACCTCGCCATACGCCGCGGACAGACGGAAGGCGTACTCCGCGTGCGTCTCGAGGTCGAGCAGGAGCCGCTTCTGGAGGAGATCCGCCGCCGCAGAGGCGTCAGGGCCGGGACGCCATACGGCATGCAGCTCAAGTCGGCCGTGGAAGATGCGTTCCGCCGCCTCATCGCGCCGTCCGTCGAGGTGGATGTGTCCGTCGAGATGAAGCTCAAGGCCGACCGCGCCGCGGTAGAGGTCTTCGCGGACAACCTTCGCAATCTGCTCCTTGCGCCGCCGCTCGGCTCGAAGCGCATCATCGGCATTGACCCAGGACTCCGCACAGGCTGCAAATGCGCCGCGCTTGACGCCACGGGGAAGTTCCTCGACACGATCACCGTCTACCTCGCCCAAAGCGACCGCTCCCGCACGGAGGCCAAGATCGACCTTCTTCGCTTTATCCAGAAGCACCGGCCAGAGGCGATCGCGGTAGGCAACGGCACAGGCGGCCGCGAGACCGAGGCGTTTGTCCGCGAGGCGCTCAAGCAGGCGCACATGACGGGCATCATCGTCGTAAGCGTGAGCGAGGCCGGCGCCTCGGTCTATAGCGCGTCGGACGTGGCGCGCGAGGAGTTCCCGGACCTCGACCTCACGATCCGCGGCGCCATCTCGATAGGACGGCGACTCATCGACCCGCTCGCCGAGCTTGTCAAGATCGATCCCAAGGCGATAGGGGTGGGGCAGTACCAGCACGACGTGTTCCAGCCGATGCTTTCCGACAAGCTGGGCGAGGTCGTCGAGAGCTGCGTCAACAAGGTCGGCGTGGAGCTTAACACTGCAAGCGCACCGCTTCTCGCCCGCGTGTCCGGTGTAGGGCCGGCGATGGCGAAGAGGATCGTGGCGTACCGCGACGAGCACGGCGCCTTCCAGTCACGCCGCGCCCTCCTAGATGTCCCGACTCTCGGTCCCAAGACATTCGAGCAGGCCGCCGGCTTCCTGCGCATCCATGACGCTGCAAACCCGCTCGATGGATCGGCGGTCCATCCCGAACGCTACGCGCTTGTCGAGCGGATGGCGGCGGACATCGGCGCCGACGTCCGCTCGCTGATCGGCAACACGACGCTCGTCGACGGCATCCGGATCGCGAACTACATTTCGGGCGATGTCGGCGAGCCGACTCTCCGCGACATCCTCGCCGAGCTCAAGAAGCCCGGACGCGATCCGCGCGCCTCTTTCGAGATGCCGAAGTTCCTGGATGACGTGACGGCCATCGAGGATGTGAAGCCCGGCATGAAGATAGAGGGCGTCGTGACGAATGTCGCCGCCTTCGGGGCGTTCGTCGACATCGGCGTCCATCAGGACGGACTTGTGCATGTCTCGCAGCTATCCGATCGTTTCGTCCGTGACCCGGCGGAAGTCGTCAAGGTGGGGCAGAAGCTAAAGGTGACCGTCATCGAGGTCGATATAGCCCGCAAGCGCATATCGCTCTCCGCGCGCTCGAATCCCGAGATCGGGCCGCGTCCGCCGCGTGGCGGCGATAGACCAGGTGGCGGCCAGCGGCGTTTCGAGCGCGAGACCGACCGGCATGGCGGGCAGGTCTGGCGGAGCGGTCCTTCGGGCTTCTCGTCCAATCCATTCTCCGGTCTGTGACATTCGCCGAAGCGCCGTGTCGCGGCGCTGATGTCAATGGTTGCCAAGGCTTGGCACATTGGATTTGACAAGCCTAATGAAGTTATGCTAGGATAACTTTGTTCATTTCGAATAATTGAGCCTGGGCGCTTCACAGGACGGGCTGTGGTTTTCAGGAGAAGGAGTCTCAAGGATGCTTCCGCTGACACTTGCGACAGTTGGAGAAAAATACAAGATCCGGCGTATCGGCGGGTCGGATAGGGTGCGCCACCACCTGATGGAACTCGGGTTCGTGGTGGAGGCGTATGTCTCCGTTCTCTCGTCGGTCGATGGAAATCTCATTGTGAAAATCAAGGACTCGCGCGTAGCGGTCAGCGGCGAAATGGCCGCGCGCATCATGGTGTAACTCTTTTTTGCAACTTTAGTTAGTCTCGGCTAATAAGATTGGCAATGGCTAATGGATACTGGAAGGACAACAGGATGAAGACACTCAGAGACATTCAGGTCGGCGGCACCGCCACGGTCAAAAAACTCCACGGCGAAGGCCCTTTGAAGCGCCGCGTCATGGACATGGGCATTACCAAGGGCGTGGAGATCTACGTCCGCAAGGTCGCGCCGCTGGGCGACCCGATTGAAATCACCGTGCGCGGCTACGAGCTTTCGCTCCGCAAGGCCGACGCCGAAATCATCGAAGTTGACTAGTTCCTAGTTCCTGGTTCCTAGTTCAAGGACTTAACCGCTTAACCTCTTAACTGCTTATGGACACTATCAAAATCGCCCTCGCGGGCAACCCGAACTGCGGAAAGACGACGCTCTTCAACGACCTCACCGGCGGCAACCAGTACGTCGGCAACTGGCCCGGCGTCACGGTGGAGAAAAAGGACGGACGCCTGAAAGGCAACAAGGACGTCGTCATCCAGGACCTCCCCGGCATCTACTCGCTGTCGCCCTACTCGCTTGAGGAGGTCGTCGCGCGCACCTACCTCGTGGAGGAGAAGCCGGACGCCATCATCAACATCGTAGACGGCACGAACATCGAGCGCAACCTCTACCTGACGACGCAGCTGCTCGAACTCGGCATCCCGACGGTCATCGCCCTGAACATGATGGACGTCGTCCGCAAGAACGGCGACGCCATCGACATCGAGAAGCTCTCGAAGGAATTGCGCTGCCCCGTCGTGGCCATTTCGGCCATAAAGGGCGAGGGGACGCAGGAAGCCGCCGGGAAGGCCATCGAACTGGCGATGGAAGGCAAGGCGGCCGAACGTCCGCACGTCTTCTCCGGCACGGTTGAACACGCCATCGCCCACATCGAGGAGTCGATCCACGACAAGGTCCCGGCGGCGAGCATCCGCTGGTACGCGATCAAGATCTTCGAGCGCGACGAGAAGGCCATAGCCGGCCTCGGCCTCGACAAGGACCTCCTCGCGCACCTCGACGAACACGTCGTCGAGTGCGAGAAGGAGATGGACGACGACTGCGAGTCGATCATCACGAACCAGCGCTACGCCCGCGTGAAGGAACTCACCGACCTCTGCGTCCGCAAGCAGCCCAAGAAGGGCAGCCTCTCCTTCTCCGACAAGGTGGACCGCATCGTGACGAACCGCATCCTCGCCCTCCCGATCTTCATCGTCGCCCTTTGCGTGATGTGGTGGCTCGCCGTGGCGGAGAACGGCCCCGGAACGGTTCTGACGGACTGGGCGAACGACGGATTCCTCGGCGACGGCTGGCATCTGCCGTTCACGACGCATGAGTGCGCCGCGGAGGGCAAGTACAAGGGCATGGAATTCGAGGACGCCCAGGGCGAGTTCGCGAAGCGGGACGCCTCCAGGAGCGCTTGGGAAGAGGCCTACCTCGACAAGCTCAACGAGGGCAAGTCCGACGAGGAAAAGGTCGGGGAAATGCCCGGGGAGATTGACGAGGCCGTTGCCGCGACGGTTGTCGCAAAGGACGTCTTCGTCGAGGACGAGGAGACTGGCGAGCCCGTCGCGAAGGAGTGCGACTGCGAAAAGTGCGCCGGCGGCGAGGACTGCGACGGCTGCGGGTGCGGCTGCGGCGAACCGGACCTTTGGAACGTTGACTACGCCGCCTACAAGGAGGCGTGCGAATGGGAGGAACCCGATCCGTCCGCGTTCGGCGTCTGGGTGCCTGGCATTGGCGCGATCCTGTCCCGCGCGCTCGAATCGCTCGGCGTGGGCGGCGCCGTGTCGAGCCTCGTCATCGACGGCGCCTGGGGCGGCGTCGCCACGGTGCTTGGCTTCGTCCCGGTCATCTTCGTCGTCTTTCTCTTCCTCGCCTTTTTGGAGGACTGCGGCTACATGGCGCGCGTGGCCTTCATCATGGACCGCATCTTCCGGCGCTTCGGCCTCTCCGGCAAGAGCTTCATCCCGATGCTCGTCGGCAAGGGCTGCGGCGTTCCGGCCGTCATGGCCACGCGGACGATCGAGAGCGAGCGCGACCGGCGCATGACGATCATTCTCGCGACCTTCATCCCCTGCGGCGCCAAGACCGTCATCATCGCCATGTTCTCGGCGCTCTTCTTCCGCGACATGTGGTATGTCGCCGCCCTCATGGACGTGATCGGCATCGCCATCATCATCCTCGGCGGCATCGCGCTCAAGAAGTCGAGGACCTTCGCCGGCGACGCCGCGCCGTTCGTCATGGAACTCCCCGCCTACCACATGCCGACGCTTTCGGGCATCTGGCGCCATACCTGGAGCCGTCTGAAAGGCTACATGCTCAAGGCCGGGCTGATCATCTTCCCCGCCTGCGTCTTCCTTTGGTTCATCATGCACTTCGACTGGCGGCTGAACCTCCTCGAAGACGAGGCCATCGGGCAGTCCATCCTCCACGACATCGGCAGTTGGATCGCCTGGATTCTCGCGCCGCTCGGCTTCGGCACGTGGCAGGGGGCCGCGGCCTCGGTCTCGGCCGAAATCGCCAAGGAGCAGGCGACGGCCACGCTCGGCCTTGTCGCCGCCAACATGGACGGCGCCTCTACGGCGGCCCAGGTGACAAACCTCTTCGCCTCCTTTGTCCCGGCTTCTGTGCCGGAGGCGACCACGGGCGCGGTGGCAAAGCTTATTGCAATGTCGTTCATGACCTTCAACCTCTTCATCCCGCCCTGCATGGTGGCAATCGCCGTCACCTTCCGCGAGATGGGGTCGAGGAAATGGGGCTGGTTCGCCATCGCCTTCCAGCTTTTCGTCGGCTACGTCCTCTCGATGAGCATCTACCAGATCGGAATGCTCGCCATTGCCGGCGCCTTCGGCTTCTGGACCGTCGTCGCCTTCGCGCTCGACCTTGTCTGCATCTGGATGGTTTTCCGTCCCGCGAAAAAGGCGGTGGCATAAATGGGCGCGATTCCGTTTCTCATCGTCGCCATCGTTGTCGCGCTTGCGGTGCTTGCCGTGATACGCAACTTCAGAAAAGGCGCGCCTTGCGAGTGCGGCGGCACGCGCAGGATTCAGGACGGATCCTGCAGCGCCTGCCCCAAGTCCGCCTGCCCCCACTGCCGTGAGGCGGCGGAGAAGAAGGAGGCCAGATGAGCTTCCTGGCGTCGCTCTGGGGCGTACTCGCGCAGATGGCGCCGTGGCTGCTTGGCGGCTTTCTGCTGGCCGGGATCATTTCGGAACTCATGCCGGCCAAGTGGGTCGCCTCCGTCATGGGCGGTGCGCGGGGGCTTCGCGGCGTCCTCAACGCGGTGCTGATCGGGATTCCCCTCCCAATCTGCTCCTGCGGCGTCCTGCCGCTCGCGGCTGGACTCCGCAAGGCCGGTGCGGGCAGGGGCGCGGTCGCCGGGTTTCTCGTCGCCACGCCCCAGACCGGCGTCGATTCGATCCTGGCGACATACGCCATGCTGGGACCGGCATTCGCCCTGGCCCGACCGGTCGCGGCGCTGGCGACGGGACTTGCCGGCGGCGTCGCGGCCGACTTCGCCGGCGGCCGCGACGCTGATCCGCATCCTGCCGAGGAAAAGCCGAAGTGCTGCTGTTGCGGCTGCCACAAGGTGGCGTCGGTGCAGCCGGCGGAGCGACCGGTCTTCGTCCGCATTATCCGAAAGGCCTATCTCGACCTCCTCGGGGAAATCGCGCGGCCGCTTGCCGTGGGCCTCGCCATCGCGGCCGCCGTCGCCGTTTTCGTGCCGGAGGACTTCTTCACGACGGCCTTTTGCGGCGGGGATTGGATTCAGATGCCGCTGATGATTCTCGTCGGCTTCCCGATGTATGTCTGCTCCATAGGCTCGATTCCGATCGCGGCCTCCTTGATGGCGAAGGGCCTCTCCCCGGGAGCCGCATTCGTCTTCCTCATGGTCGGTCCGGCGATCAACGCCGCGTCCGTCACAACGTCGGCGGCGCTGATCGGCCGCCGCGCGACGGCGGCATACGCGGCGACAATCGTCGCCGGCGCCCTTCTCTGCGGCATCGCCGTCAACGCCCTTCCGGCTGGATTTCTGCCGCACATCGCGTCTCAAAGTTCGGTCGGGCACACTTCGCCCATCGGACACCTCGCCGCCGCCGCGCTCGTGGCGCTCATGCTCTTCCACCTTGCCAGAACCTTCCTGCCCGCCCACAAGCCTAGAAACTCAGAAGCCTAGGAACCTAGAAGCCCAGGAACCCTTAACCCTCTCCACAAGGAGTCACACTATGAACTACACCAACCACACCCTCGCGGCCGCCGCGTTCTGCGCCGCCGCCGCAATCGGAACCACCGCGTTCGCGGAAACCGAACCCCCGGAAATCGCCGTCGGACTCGACTACTGCTCGAAGCAGGTCACGCGCGGCCTCATCGACAACGAGGAGGGCATAGTCACCGCCTCGGCGTCGATCGGCTGGCAGGGCTTCTCGTTCGAGATCGACGGCATCTTCAACGCCACGGACATCGCAAAGGAGGAAGGCTACGATGCCTGGGACAACACCGAAGTCGACTACATCCTCGGCTACGGCTACACTTTCGGTGCCGACGACTACGGCTTGCCGACGGACATCGAGCTGGCTCTCGACTACACCTACGAATGGGACAACGGCGGCAAGTATGAGGACAACGACCACATCCAGTACATCCACGCCTCCATCGGCCTGCCGGAGGTCTTCCTCTCCCCGACGCTCGCCGGCGAGTGGGAACTCGACGATGTCCACGGACAGTACTACTCCCTTGAACTCTCGCACGGCTTCGACCTGATCGCGGGAGAAGGCGAGGACGCCGACCCGGTGCTGGCGCTCAACCTCTCGCTCGTCCAGGGGCTCGCGGACAAGAAGTACAACGGGGATGACTTGGAGAAAGACTTCTGGGCCTTCCGCGACACGACCCTTACCGCCACTATCGACTGGGTTGTCTGCGAAAACCTCACGCTTTCGCCGTACATCTCATATAGCGACACCCTCGCCGGTCCCGTCCGCAACGCGGCCAAGTGCGAGAAACACGGCGACGCCGGCCACTTCTATGGCGGTGTCTCCATCTCGGCCACATTCTAGCCCCTTTGCGCCGCGAGTGCGAGCGCATGGTCAACCTGAACGTTAACACCGATGCCCCGGCGACGGTCTCCCGTCGCCGGGGGTTTTGCATTCACGCAAAACAGGATTTTGGTTGGTCGGGAGGTGCGGCGTCCCGCCGCGCAAACGGGAGGTTAGGGGCTGGGAATAGTTGTCAATGTTGTCCAGATTGTCAATCGCAGACCCTGATAGACTTATCTCCCCATTTTCATCTCTGAACCACGCTCCTAAGTCTGTAAAAGGCAGAATCGATGCGGTTCCTGCAAGATCGCAGTGATCCACGGAGTGATGCGAGACTTTTTACTGCGCCTTACGGCGCGACGATGGTGGGCGATCCTTTGCGCTCGGTGGCGGAGGCGGGCTTCGTCCGGCGGGCCGGATCGCCACTTCGCGGCGCCCGCCAGACGCAAGCCCTTCTCCTTCCGCCTTCTTCGCGCCTGCTGCATGGGCGTCTGGCAGAACTGCGGTGCGGCGACGCGGGGGGGGGGGGCATCTGGGCATTTCGCAACCGATTGCGCCGCGAATGCCGCAGCAAACACCGCGGCGAGGCAATATGGGATCAATGTCTTCATGGTTCGTCTCCTATTTGGCGGACAGACCCTCCGCTGTATTGCTCCTGCACCGCTCGATCATCCCGGCCATGTCTGTCGGAACGGGGGCGGAGAAAATCATGCGGCGTCCATCGCGAGGATGGTCGAACGCGAATTCGGCGGCGTGAAGCATCTGCCGCCTGGGGCAATCGGGAAGCTGTCCGTCGAGCGAGCGTTTGCCGTAGAGCATGTCGCCGACTATCGGCAGCCCGATATGCGCCATATGGACGCGTATCTGGTGTGTGCGTCCGGTTTCGATCCTGACGCGCAGAAGAGTCGTCCTGCCAAGGTGCTCCTCCACACGGTAGTGCGTCACCGCGCTCTTGCCGGAGGGTGGGTTGGCGGCCATGCGCTTCCGGTCCGCCGGATCGCGTCCGATGGTCGTGCGGATGGTTCCGCTTATGCGCCCGGGATCGCCATGGACGAGGGCCAGGTACTCCTTGGAGGTCCGTCCTGACTGGAACTGAGATGCCAGGCTCTGGAGCGACCCCTCGTTCTTGCAAGCTACTATGAGGCCGGTTGTGTCCATGTCGAGCCGGTGCACTATCCCGGGTCGCATGACGCCGCCTATTCCACGCAAATCGTGGCAGTGGAACAGAAGGGCGTTGACGAGCGTCCCCCTGTCATGTCCCGGCGCCGGATGGACGACGAGTCCGGCGGGCTTGTTCACGACGATTACATCCGCGTCCTCGTAGATGATGTCGAGGGGGATGTCCTCCGGCTCCGGTTCGGCAGGTGCCGGAGGCGGAAGCGTCACGATGACAGTCTGCCCTTCCTGCGGCTTCACCTTGGCCTGCGCGCGGACGCCGTCCAGCTCGACTCGCCCATCGCCGATGAGGGACTGGACCCTTGACCGCGACAGACCGCTCCGATCCGCAAGCCAGACATCGAGACGCCGCCCGTCTCCGTCCGTGACGAACGACAAGGTTTCGCCTTCATTCTGGTCTATGTCGTCGTCATAGTCCATCAGGCATCACCGGTCTTCATTCGCGAGCGCGCCATCAGGACGATTCCTGCCACGAGGGCGGCGAGGCTTAGGAACTGGCTTATCGACAATGCCATCACGGACATGCGCGGGTCGCCGCGAAGAGTCTCCGTGAAGAAGCGTATGACCGCATAGGAGACAAGGTAGACGCCGGAGAGGAGACCTTCGGATGGCTTCCTGCGGGCCACGCCGGCAAGCGCGGCGAAAAGAAGGAGATTCGCCGCCGCCTCGATGAGCTGCGAAGGAAGGACAGGAAGCGACTCCGGGGCTCCGCGCCCTATCAGGCCAGCGCCCACCTGCTCCCACCACGCCGGCGAGCGGGCAGGGTACGTAACCGATATCGGGCTGTCGCACACGCGGCCGAAGCAGCATCCGTTCAGAAAACACCCGACCCTGCCGAACGCATGGCCGAGCGGCACTACCGTGGCGCAGGCGTCCAACGACTGCATCACCGGCATCCTGCCTATGCGCATCATGACGCCGGTCACAAGAACCGCGCCTATCAGCCCGCCGTAGAACATCAGGCCGCCCTTGTCGAAACGGAGCATCTCAAGGAAAGGCTGCCCGGCGTATTCCGCCGTCCAGTGCTCGCACACGTACGCGATTCGTGCGCCAAGAGCGCCGCCGATCATCGCCATTACTATGAGCCGCGAGATGTCCTCCTCCCTCAACTTCGGGAAGAGACCCCTCCGGACCATGAAGCCAAGTGCGAAGTAGGCGCAAAGGAAACCCAGCGCCACCATCAGCCCGAATGAATGGAGCGTCAATGGGCCGATCTGGAAAAGATCAGGATGCATGCCACGATTATCCCATTATCGTCCTCGGCGTACAAGTCTCTTGTGGTAGCATTAGTGGAGGTGCGAACATGGATATCCCGGATTATTTCGAACAGGTCTATGCCGGAGTGCTCGGCAAGGTCATAGGCGTCTATATGGGGCGTCCCTTCGAAGGTTGGACGCGCGACAGGATAGAGGCCCGATGGGGAGTCGTGGACCACTACGTCCATCGCGACCAGCGAGTGCCACTCGTTGTCTCCGACGACGACATCTCCGGGACGTTCACATTCGTCCGCGCTCTTGAGGATTCGGGGCTTGGCGCCGAGACGCCTCCGGGTTTCTTCGGCGACACCTGGATGAACTATCTTCTCGAAGGCCGCACCATACTCTGGTGGGGCGGCATAGGCTACTCGACGGAGCACACGGCATACTCGCGCCTCAAGAGCGGTGTACGCGCGCCACTCTCCGGTTCTGCCGCCTTGAACGGCAAGGTCGTGTCGGAGCAGATAGGCGCCCAGATATTCATAGACGCCTTCGGACTCGTCGCCCCCGGCGATCCTGTGCTCGCTATGACCCTGGCTGAGAAGGCCGCCCGCGTGTCGCACGACGGCGAGGCGGTGATCGGCGCGAAGGTCGTGGCCGCGATGGTCTCGCTGGCCTTCATCGACAAGGACATCCACTCCATCCTCGACAAGGTCCTGGCCATGATCCCGCAGGATTCGCTCATCGCGCAGGTCCATCGCGATGTCCGCGCCTGGGCCGCCGTCGATGGTGACTGGCGCACGACCTACGACCGCATCAAGGACAAGTACGGCTACGACAAGTTCGGCGGCGGATGCCACATGATCCCCAACCACGCGATAATGGTCATGGCATGGGAGTACGCCGGCAACGACTTCGCCAAGGCCCAGGAGATCATCAACACGGCTGGGTGGGATACCGACTGCAACGCCGCGAACGTAGGCACGGTCTGCGCCCTCATCGGAGGGCTTCCGGCCCTCGACGCCAAATACCCGTTCCACTCTCACCCCGAATTCGCGGACAGGATTGTCATCCCGACGGCCGACGGAACCGAGTCCGTGACCGACTGCCTTCGTATCGCCCGCCGCATCACGCGGCTTGGCTGCCGGATCTCGGGCATCCCTCTTCCCGAGAAGACCGCGTCCGCCATCTGGCATGACTTCGCCCTGCCAGGCGCGCTTCACGGCTGGATCGGTCGCGACCCCAACGCCTGCGTCTCCTACTCGCCGCTCGACGGCGGATCCGCGCTCATGCGTTTCGAGGCCTACCCGGCGCGTCCGGCATTCTGCGAGACGCCGGTTTCCGCCGCCGCGCTAGCCACTGGTCATTACGGGACGCCTTCCACGCCGTCGATCTACCATGGCGCCACCGTCGAGGCGGTCGTGGCATGCGACGAGCTTGAGGGCGAAGGCGAGGTTTGCCTTGAGGCGGTGTGCGCAACCAAGCCCGGCGAGGATGGCGCGCCATCGTATCGCTCGCCATCCGTTGCGCTAGCTTCCGGCAAAAGGGCGACACTGCGCTGGAAGGTCGAATGCGAGCGGCGGATGATCTCGTCGCTGCGACTTGTCGTGGCATCGGAGCGCGGATGCCGCGGGGCGATACGCCTCATCAGCGTGGATCATGACGATGCCGCCGAGGCTGTTGCCTCGTCGGAGACTCTTGGCGCATATAAGCCGGACGAGGTTCCGGGCTGGATATGCACCTTCGACAACACTGGGAAATGGGGGCGCTTCGCATGCGATCACGACGACGGCGTCCTCATCACAGGGAACCGTTGCTGGCGTTCGCCGTCGGTCTCATGCCGCATGTCGGTACACTCTGCGGAGCGGGTCGGGGCGATCCTCTGCTGGCAGGGGACGGAGCGCCATTACAGCGTGCTGCTCTCGCATGGGTGCCTTCTGATAGTCAAACGGCTATACGGCGAGGAGGTGCTGCTTGATAAGCCGGTCGATGTCATAGAGGATCGCGAGTTCGTCCTTGATGCGTCATTCCGCGACGGAGAGATCACGGTGAGTCTGGACGGGAAGTCGGTTGCCTCCGTCCGCGACGACGCTCTGGAAGGCGGAGGTGCAGGTGTCCTAATCTCGCGTGGTTGCGCGGTGATGGACCTGTCCGTCCGCAATTGCTAGCCACTCGAACTGACCGCTACTCGTTGTGTTCCCGTCCGGTTTCGACAACGGCCGAGGCACAGATGAGGACGGTGCCGAACAACTGCCAGGTCGTTATCGTGTTGCCGCGCAGAAGGCGATCGATCAGGACGGCTGCCGCCGGCGTGAAATAGGCCGACATCCCGAGCACTGAAAGCGGAAGGTGGTTTTGCGCGGCGTTCCAGGCCCAGAACGGCATGAGGGTGCAGAAAAGACCGATGAATACGGTGAGCCCCCAGGCGCGCATGCCAATTGGCCACACTAGTCCGAGACCTCCGTCCGAAAGGGCGTCACCCACGCATAGCGCGAGAGCGAGAACGGCAGCGCCAATCAGCATCGTCCATGTGGAGAAGGCGTACGAACCCATTTGCGCGATGTCGTCGCGTCCAAAGACGGTGTATATGCCCCATGTCGCGGCCGAGCCGAGGATGAAGAGGTCGCCTATGCCATAGGCTGAAAGATGCAGACCGTCCCCATCGAGCACGCGGATCGTGAAGAGCGCGCCGGTGAAGCCAAGGAGAAGGCCTAGGATCTGCAGCGGCGTTGCGCGGCGTGTGATCGCCGTCGATACTGCGAAGATCCCGAGCGGGGTCAGAGCGTCGGCCATCGAGGAGTTGGCCACGGATACGAGTGCGCATCCCTTGAATACGCACCACGCCATGAGCACCGTCCCGACAGGTCCCAGCCAGAGCAGACGCAACCACTGGCGACGCGGGACGGACAGCAGCTCGCGGCGTGTCCCGGGCGAAGCGAGGCCGACGAGGAGCAGCGTCATCCCCGCGACGACGAAGCGCACAAGCGCAAGGACGGCCGGCGAGACGCCCATGACGGCTGCAAGCTCTCCGCCCGCGACGAAGGTTGAGGCGAAGCCCACGACGGATAGCGCCGCGAGCAACGCGCCTCGGACAACATGCCTATGCTGCATCATCGCCGTCCAACTTCGCGGAACGACAGGTCCTTCCGATATATCCGACGGGCTACCCGACCTTCGGCATCTTGGCGAAGTTCGCCTCGAGTTCGGCGTCGGTGGGGATGTAGTCCATCATCGAGCCGTCGTTGAAGTTCTTGTACGCCACGAGGTCGAAGTAGCCTGTGCCGGTAAGGCCGAAGACTATGTTCTCGGCCTTGCCCTCCTCCTTGCAACGTAGCGCCTCGTCGATGGCTACGCGGATGGCGTGGCTCGATTCGGGGGCCGGCAGGATGCCTTCCGTGCGGGCGAACTGCTGCGCCGCCGCGAATACCGAGGTCTGCTCCACGGAGCGGGCCTCCATCATGCCCTCGTCGTAGAGTTCGGAGAGGACCGGGCTCATGCCGTGGTAGCGGAGACCGCCGGCGTGGTTGGCGGACGGGATGAAGTCGTGTCCGAGCGTGTACATCTTGGCCAGCGGGCAGACGCGGCCGGTGTCGCAGAAATCGTAGGCGTAGCGGCCGCGGGTGAAGGACGGGCAGGAGGCCGGCTCGACCGCGATGATGCGGTAGTCGTTCTCGCCGCGGAGCTTCTCGCCCATGAACGGGGCGATGAGGCCGCCGAGGTTGGATCCGCCGCCGGCGCAGCCGATGATCACGTCGGGCTTGACGCCGAGCTTAGCGAGCGCGGCGTGCTTCTCGAGGCCGATGATCGATTGGTGGAGAAGCACCTGGTTCAGCACGCTGCCAAGCACGTAGCGGTAGCCCTCGCGCGTGACTGCTGCCTCGACGGCCTCCGAGATCGCGCATCCGAGCGAGCCGGTCGTGCCAGGATGGTCGGCGTTCATCTTGCGCCCGACCTCCGTCGTCATGGAGGGTGAGGGGGTGACGTCCGCGCCGTATGTGCGCATGACCTCGCGGCGGAAGGGCTTCTGCTCGTAGGAGCACTTGACCATGAAGACCTTGCAGTCGAGGTGGAAGAAGGCGCACGCCATCGATAGCGCGGTGCCCCACTGTCCGGCGCCGGTCTCGGTCGTAACGCCTTTCAGCCCCTGCTCCTTGGCGTAGTAGGCCTGGGCCGCGGCGCTGTTGAGCTTGTGGGATCCCGACGTGTTGTTGCCCTCGAACTTGTAGTAGATATGGGCAGGTGTGCCGAGCGCCCTCTCAAGGAAGTAGGCGCGGATCAGTGGCGACGGACGGAACATCCGGTAGAAGTCGCAGACCTCGGCTGGGATCGGAATGAAGCGGGTGTCGTTGTCCAGCTCCTGCGCCACGAGCGCGTCGCAGAAGACATGGCCGAGCTCCTCCGCCGTCACGGGCTTGCCTGTGCCGGGATTCAGCAGCGGCGCAGGCTTGACGGGCATGTCCGCCCGAAGGTTGTACCACGCTGTCGGAACCTCGTTCTCGGAGAGGTAGGTCTTGTAGGGGATTTCGTTCGCGTTCATGATGTTTGCTCCGTGAATGACGCATTGTACACAAAAGCCGACGTGGCCGACAATATTTTTGCAATTGCAAGGCATGGGGAGTATCATTAGCCTATTTCCGTGTTTGATGTCGGGACTTGCCGACCCGGAAATCTAAGGAATAAAACCTGAGGCTGTGCATCCCATGAGACCGTCAATCGCACCCAACAAAGTCGTCAACGGCTATTTCAACCCGTCGCCGTGGCTTCCCCCCTTTGAGATAAGGGTGGAGACATTCAAGGAGGCGATGCAGGACGTGTACGATTTCTTTTTTGATGTTAATTCCGCCCTCCTGCTTCGCGGGCTGCCACGCCTTGACGACATGTTAAGGCCGGCGGCAATGTCAGGGATTATTTCCGACATGCTTACCGCCAGAATCGCCGCACATTCGCAGACGTTGACCGAAAACAAGTATTTCAACGGGCACCCAGACCTTATTGTGAAAGGTGTTTATGCCAACGATGCGGTAAAGGCCGGAACAGAGGGCATGGAGATAAAAACGACAAGGAAAAGCGGTGGACAGGTCGATATGCATGGCGCTAGAAGGCAAACGTTATGCGTCTTCGTGTATGACGTGGACCAGACGACAGAGCCAGCCACGAAACGCCGTCCAATGACTTTCACGGAAGTCTATCTCGGTGAAGTCGAACTGGCGGATTTCAGGAAAAACGAACGCGGCGAACTTGGTACGAGAACAGCGACACTCGACGCTGCCGGCATCAAAAAACTAAGGGCAAAGTGGTTGTATCTCGCTCCTCGCCAACCCTGAACCGGCTGAGTTTTGGAATTGAGCCGCAAGCCAGCTCAAAGTAGGTTCTGTCACGCTCTACACCTACGCTGTCGTACCCTACAGCTTCTGCGGCGGCCAATGTTGATCCAGAGCCAGCGAACGTGTCAAGAACGCATCCACGCCCAAGCGGCAGTGATGCTCGAACAATTTGGCGAAGAAACGCCTGCGGTTTCAGGCTTGGATGCGGGGCCAGTCCCCGTTCGTTTTTTCCTGTCGGGGACGACTTGATTACATCACCGAACGGCTTGTCGGGGCCTATGCGCCTGAAGCCGCCGGTTCCCCATTTCCTCAAGTTGTCTTGGACGCGTCCTTCAAGAGGTTTCCGAAACACCAGCCACGGTTCCCACATGGAGCGCGGCATTACGCTCACGCCATCGAACTCCTGCTCCGCATTTTTCGGCCTGTCTCCGCCCCGCATTGTCATCGTCAGACGTACGATTTCCCCCCTTCGCTCCAGTCCGGCACTTGCAAGCGCGGATGACACGACATAAGACAGTAGCGGGTTTGATGCCATTATCACATTGGCTCCTGGCACTAGCCTTGGCAGGACGGCCTGCCCCCACTTTCTGAAAAACGAGTAGAGATTGTCCCTCTGCCGTCCGTCAAGAACCGTGAACCTTGGCAGTGGTGAACGGCGAGAACCGTCGAAAGATGGCGGCAGGCGCCATACGCCGCCATGCCCGCTGCGCAATTTGCCCAGCTCTTCTGGCGTGTATTCCCTAAGGCCATAAGGCGGGTCTGTGACTATGGCATGGAACGAATTTGCCGGTTGCGAGTCAAGCCAATCAAAGCAGTCGGCATTGAACATACGCGACTTCCCGCAGGAAAAATCAGGGAATGAAGCTTCGTCGTAATATGCGACAGCCTCTTCGTGAACTTCAAGGGTGGAGTCCTCTTGCGGCAATTCGTAAAGACCTCGACCTGAACGGCGAAATTTCCCCGGCGTGTTGAGCAACAGATAAGACCTAACGGACGATTCCGGGGTTTCGCCAATCAAATCAGCGACGCGGCTGCTAACCTCTGTAGCGGACAATGGTTCATCAGCTTCAGAAAGAACGTTGATTATCGCGTCCCTGACAACGCCGGGCTCTTTTCTCTGCTGCGTTTTTTTCATGTTAGCATTATATGACGTCTGGACGTCTTTGGCAAGCTTTCTTGATGATCGCTTTTGAACTGCACAGAATCCGTCACTGTGCTGCGAACGACGCACTCGCCTCGAGGAGGCCCTTGGCCTCGGCGAAGAGCTCGGTCTTCTGCTCTTCGCCGACGGCGCGCCAATGGAGGAACTGCTGGCGGATCGCGGCCACGAATGGCCTGTTGAGGCGCAGCCAGGCGTCGAGCGTGCCGGTGAGTCGCGTTAGCGTCATCCTGGCGATGTACTCGTGCGTCTCCGGGTCGGTGCCGAGGTCGATCTCCATGTCCTGCGACACGCCAAGGTCGAAGGGCTTTAGCCAGATGCGGGCGGAGAGGGCGGGGACGTAGGCGCCGTCCGCGAGGGCGTCGAGCTTGTCGGATATCATCAGCTCAGGCTCTGAGGCGAAGAAGGAGCCGGCGGAACCTTCGCCGAAGGAGTCGAAGAATCGATGAAGGAAGGCCAGTACGGCTATGCGGTCGCGGTGCGAGAAGGTGAATGGGAGGATGATCGTGAGGCGTCCATCTGCGTCGGGCGAGGGGAGGGACCATCCGGCGTTGTCGGCCGGCTTGGCTATCTCCATGGCCGTGCGGGCCGGGAACCAGGTGGAGAGGAGCGTCGCGGCGGCGATGGCGAGCGATGCGTACACGCATGTCGCGGACGTGAAGTTCATGTTCATGCCGCCGGTGAGGTTGAAGGCGGAGAGAATGCGTCCCACGCCCTGCGAGAGTATGTAGCCGAGCACGGCGCCTACGACCGAATAGACGAGCGCCTCCGCTATGAACATGAAGAATATGTAGCGCGGTGCGATGCCGACTGCGTTGTACACATAGATCTCGTTCTGCCGTTCATAGACGGATCCCTTCATGGTGTTGAGGACCGTGAGGGCGGCGATGACGAGCGGGATGAGGAGGTCGATGAGGCCGGCCGCCGTGCGCGTCCTCGCGCGGCGGCCGACGAATGCCGTGCCGTCGAGGGCGTAGTGGCATTCGCGTCCGCTCTGCTCCATGTAGTCCGTGATCTCGTCGCGGGCGGTGGAGTAGGGGACGTTGCCCATGTCCACGACGGCCGAAGCCGGGCGGACCATGCGGTAGTCGGATGCAAGGCGGTCGTTGGGGACCAGGATCGTCTCGGCAGGATCGACGCGCCCGTCGTCCTCCTCGGCGATGACGAACTCGCCCGGCGCCATCTGCGTGTTGACGATCGTCTCGACGTCGAATGGCAGGATGTCGTGGCCATCGGCGTCCGTCAGGGCGGCGAGGCTCTGCGAGTCGAAGATGTTGCGGACGACGAAGCGCCCGCCGTTGATGGTGACGTCGACCGATCCGGACTCCACCATCTCCTTGGTGATGCCGAGGCTTTGCGCCATGAGGTCGGGGATGATGACCGGGTACGGCGGGGATGCGAGGCGCGAATCCTCGGCCGTGAACCAGCCGTTGGTGCAGAGCAGGGTGAGCGACCCCGCGAGGGGTTCGGTGTGGTCGAAGCCGATGCCGCCGCGAGCGACGCGGACGCGGGCGGAGTCGCCCTCGCCATACGCCACGCTGAACTGCGCCGGGCGGAGGCTCATGAGATTGAAGTCGAACATGCCGGCGTACATGGAGCGACGGCTCACGGTGTGGCGTCCGCCGAAGGTCGATTTGAGCGCGTCGATCTCGGCCGGAGAGAGCGGCGCGAAGTCCTTGCCGCGGACGACGATGCCCTGGTATCCGGCGCGGCCGACCGCGCGTTCGGACTCGACGACGTTGGACCTCACGGACGTGAAGCAGATCATCACGAAGGTCATCAGGACGAGCGTAGCGCAAGTGAGTCCGGTGCGGACCTTGCGGCGGTGCATGTTGTTGAGGCCGAGGAGGAAGGCCGTCATGACGATGCCGGCCTTGTCGCCCTCGGCACCGGCGACATGTCCCTGCGAACGGCGCAGGGCGTCGAAGGCCTCCTTGAACTTGTCGAGGAGGACCGCGAGTACGGAGCCGACGATGATGACGATCACGAAGCCGAGGAGGATCATCCCGGAGGAGCGGATCATGTGGAAGGCCGGGTGGAGGACGCGGAGAAGCGCGAATACGATCAGGAATGTCGCGCCCTGCGCCAGAATCTGCCGGCGGATGTCCGTGAAGCCGAAGACGAGCTTCTCGAAGAAGAAGGTGAACGGGACTAGGAGCCCGAGGTACCAGAGGATGCCCATCACCGCCTCCTTGATCGAATCGCTGATGACGGGATGGTTGAGGATCAGGTAGGCGAGCGCCTGGCGCAGCGAGCGCTCGCGCTCAAGGATGGGATGCGATGGCGCGGCCGACGGCGAGGAGGCTATCTTCGCGGCCTTGGCGGCGAATTCGTCGGTGAGTTCGTCGGCCATGCCGTATGCACGCTGGAGGTCGAGGCGCTTGTCCGAGAGCCACGACATGGAGGTTATCGCCTCGGACGTCAGGTCCTGGAGTATCGCCGTGTCGTTGGCCAGATAGCCGGGACCGTCGATCTCGTTGTCGGTGGGATGGTAGGCGGGATCGTCCGAGTGGGCGGTGCCGAGGCAGAAGGCGCGGATGGCGGAGACCAGCTCGTTCTGCGCGGACCCGGCCTTGAGGGCGAGGAAGAAGCGAGAATCGGGCGGGAGGAAATCGATGTAGCCGTCACCCGTCTTGAACCTGCACGTGGTGGGGAACTCGCTGAGTCCGCGCGTCTTGAGGAAGGAGTACGCGGTGTAGGACTTGAGCGACTGCGGGTTGACGCCGCCAAGGATGGTGACCGGCTGTCCGCGGAAGAGGACGTGCTTGACCGGGACGTAGTTCCATTCCATCGTCCCAGCGGAGAAGTATATCTTCTGCGTGGCGTCGCCGTAGTCCTTCGCGTGGGTGAGCCGCCCCCACTCGTCGAAGCGGAAGGCCTCGTAGCGGCGCCAGCGCTCGCCGGGGCCGGCGGGCATGACGTGTAGCGGGATGTCGTATTCGCCGTAGGGGTCCGTGATGAGCGGAGTCTTCTTGTCCCAGCAGCAGATGAGGGCGTTCTCAACCGGGTAGTTGGGAACGACCGAGTTGCCGATGCCGGCGCAGTACACGATGCCGCGAGCGCCGAGCGCGTCGCGGGCCGGAGGCGAGGGGAACGAGGCGGCGCTTTCCGCGATCGACGCGGCGGTGTCTGCGAAGACGCGGAGCGAATGGCGGCATGTGTCGGCCATCCGCCCGAACTCTTCCTGGCGCAGCGGATAGTCGGAGCGGTGCGCCGGTTCGCCGGCGCCCACGATCTGTCCGGCCGGCCATGAGCAAGCGCAGAAGGGCAGGGCGTCGAGGTCCGCCGTATAGAGGTTGTAGTAGGCGTAGCTGTCCGTCTCGGATACCTGGACCTTGTCATGCATGCCGAGGCGGAAGGCCGATTCGTTGACGATTGCGCGGAAGAGCTCGAAGAACTCGCCTTTGACGACCTCGCGTCCTGGGGTCACGCCAAGCTTCTCGACGGCGCCTGGGCGGATCGTGGGCGCGAAGCGCCCGGAAAGGGCGAATATGTCGTTGTACTTGAAGAAGATGTCCTGAAGCGCTACATCGGCCGCGAGGTCCTCGTGGCGGACGCGATGCCACGCCCGAAGGCGCTCTACGTCGGCGCGGAACGATTTGCGCAAGTTCACGCGCTTGCCGTCGGCGGATGAGAAAACCTCGCGTGCGGAAAGCGGTCGCTCGATGGCCTTTGCGAGAGGGAGGGCGCAGAGGTTGGCGAGGTCGTCGTGGAGTGTCTTCTCGGCGCGGAAGGCGAGATAGTCAGGGGAGTCGAGGTCGTCGGGGTGGCGCTGGTAGGCGATGCGCGCCTGCAGAAGACGCTCCGCCTGGTCGAAGACCGACGTGCGCACGGACGCCGAGAAGCGCTCGGCGAGGAACTTGCGCGTCGCCGGGGAAAGGGTGTGGATGGCGGCGTCGGTTTCGGCGGCGTGGCCGAAGACCATGAAGAGCGGATCGTCGAAAAGCGCCGCGATCTCAGCGAGCATCGCGGCGCGGGCATTGTCGCGCGCGACCTCTTCGGCCAGGTGGGTGGCGACGAAATCGCGTTTGCCGTTGACGCCTATCGTGGCGAGGAAGCGGTTCATGCCGAACATCTCCTTGGAGATGCCGGTCGTCGCCGCGAAGACCACGTCGCGCTTGAGGTAGGGGCGCATCGACGCTAGGGCCTCGGCGGAATGGACGAGAAGCGCGGCCTGGTACGCCTCGATTGAGCCGTAAGCGAGGTCAGGAAGGTGCGACATCGCGTCATACTGCACCGTCATGAAGAGCGCGCGGCCTTCCGGATTGGGTGCGCGAAGGACGCCGACCACGTTCTTGGTTCTGGCGTTGTGCCATGTCGAGACGCAATCCACGTGGACGCGCTCCCCTATGTGTGAGAGCACTTCAGGCCCGCACGCGACTCGCACGACGTTCACCGGGAGGCGATGGATGATGGCCTTGTCGCCGATGGTGTCCCACGGAAAGCGCTCAAGTCCGTCGCGATGGGTGTAGATGATGGCCGCGAAGCCGACTTCGGCGTACCGCGACGGGCTGAGGCCGAACTCCCCGAACACCTCGCCGCCGAGGTCTATGACGGCTATCTTGCCCTTGAAGTCGGTGCATGAACGCATCGAGGCGCTGTCCGCTAGGAGCAGTTCGCCGTCCAGACCGTCAGGGCCGGTGGTGGCCGGCTGTATCCAGTTGGGGCGGAAAGGCCATACGTCGGCCCGGAACGTGGAGTTGGATATGAAGCCGGAATCTTCGGAAAGGAGCGGGTACGCAAGATCCACGTTCTGCTCGTATGTCTCGAGGCCGATCTCCTTGAAGCGCGAGAGGATGTATTCGCGTGCCTTCTCCAGACCAGGCTGTCCGGGGGCGCGGGAGCCGAATGATGCGATGGTCTCGTATGTTTCGCCGATCGCCTCAGGCTCAAGCGCGGCGAATACGGGGCCGCGCGGTGCCCGTTCCGTCGTCTTCTCCGGGGCGTGGTAGGGTGGACGCGCCATCTGATCGACGTATCTCACGACCGCAGCGATCGCGAGCGCCGCGAATAACGCCGACACCAACAATGTCCGGATGCATCTTCCGATTGAAAAGCCTTCTTTGCCTGTCGTCGCAGCCATTCGTCCGTGACCTATAAAACGTGATTTGGCAAATGATACCATAATCAAAGCGGCTATCGTTCGCGGGAGAGGATGTCGAAGTAGCGCTTCACGTATTCGCGGTATTCGGGATCGACCTTGTCAAGGGCGCCTTCGGGCAGGCCTGACTCAAGGGAACCCTTGTACTTGAGCCATTCGGAGAGCGGGAAGCCTATCTTGCGGAGCCATTCGGGCATCTCCAGCGATGCGCCGTCCTCGCCCTCCTCCGGCTGGCTCTCATCATCGTTTTCGTCGCCGTTGCGTGAGCCGCCTTTCCTCGAGGACTTTTTCCGTTCCCCTTCTTCGGATCCTTCCTTGCCTTCACCCTTCTTGTCCTTCAGGGGTTTCATGGTCTCCGGATCAAGACCGGCCATTTCGGCGCGTTCCTTGGCCATCTTCCGCATCTCTACTGCGGCCTTGTACGCCTGGCGCGCGGCCTCCATCTGCTCTTCGGTCGGGGTCTGGAGGCGGCGGGCGTCTCGGACGGCGTTGCGCGCCTCCTGCGCGGCCTGCTCCGCCTGTGCCGCCGCCTGGTTCGAAGAGGACGGCGACGGTTGCTGTTGCGACGATGACGACTGCTGTTGCGAGGACTGTTGCTGTTGCGATTGCGGTGACGCCTGCTGTTGCGACGATGAGGATTGCTGCTGCGAGGACTGTTGCTGTTGCGTTTGCGATGACGTCTGCTGCTGCGACGATGAGGATTGCTGCTGCGAGGACTGTTGCGATTGGGATGCGTTCTGCTGCTGCGAGGCTTCCGACTGGGCAGGTTCGGATGCGGTCTGTTCGCGGGATGAGTTGGCCTTGCCGGTGGCCTTGATGATGTCCGAGGCGAGATCGGATTCCTCCGCTGCTATCTTCGTCGCGGCGGATATCGCCTCTTTTGCGGCCTTTTCCGAGGCCGCCAGCGCGTCGGCCAGCGCCTTTTCATCGGCCTTTAGCATAGCTTCGGCCCTTTGCATGGCGGCGTCGGCTATTTCCGCCGCATCCTGCGCGGTCTCGCGGGCGGCGGATGACGTCTCAGCCGCCGCTCTGGGCGCATCTCCAAGTTCGTTTCTGGCTTCGCCTAGCGCCTCCTGCGCCGTATCGGCCATGCGCTCGGCGGCGGCGACCTGCTGCGCCAGCTGGGCGGCGGGAGTGGAAGATGGGCGGAAGGGTGGTTGGGAGGTCTGGAGGTCTGGAGGTCTGGAGGTCTGGAGGTCTGGAGGTCTGGAGGTCTGGAGGTCTGGAGGTCTGGAGGTCTGGAGGTCTGGAGGTCTGGAGGTCTGG
>JAFSZJ010000113.1 GCA_017458965.1 Kiritimatiellia bacterium
CAACGACGTCTACCCCATCAAGCAGAGCCTCGGCGCCTGGACCGCCGCTGAAAACGGCGCGCAATACTTCGCCAACGTCGTGGCCGAGCACAGCGCCAACCCGCGCATGCTCATCGTCCATGAGGTCATGGGGCGCAACTGCGGCTGGCTCACGGCCGCCACGGCCATCGCCTACCGCGCCATGCTGAAGAAGCTTCCGTTCGTCCCGGCGCTCGGGCTCTCCAAGGAGAAGCGCGACATCCACGCAGTATATGTGCCGGAGATGGCTTTCGACGTCAAGAAGGAGGCCAAGCGCCTCCGCGCCATCATGGACAAGCTCGGCTGCGTGAACATCTTCGTCTCCGAGGGCGCATGCGTCGATACCATCGTCAAGGAGCTCGAGGCCAAGGGCGAGGAGATCCCGCGCGACGCATTCGGCCACTACAAACTCGACAAAGTCAACGTCGGCGCATGGTTCGCCAAGCAGTTCGGCGAGATGCTCGGCGCCGAGAAGACGCTCGTGCAGAAGAGCGGCTACTACTCCCGCGCCGCGGCCCCGATCGCGAAGGACCTTGAACTCATCAAGAAGTGCGCGGAGAAGGCCGTAGCCTCGGCCCTCGCCGGCGTCGGTGGCGTGATCGGCCAGGACGAGAACCGCGGAAACGTCCTCCGCGCCTGCGAGTTCGAGCGCATCAAGGGCGGCAAGCCCTTCGACATCTCCTCCAAGGAGTTCAAATCGCTGCTGGCCGCCATCGGCCAGCCCCTCGCCAAGCCCGCGCGCCGCTGATAGGAGAGCCCTATGATCAACATGCCCGAAGTTAAACTGGCCGTCGTCGGCGTCAGCCGTGACTGCTTCCCCGCATCCCTCACCAAGTCGCGCCTAGCGGCGGTGATGAAGGAGGTGAAGAAGGCGAAGATCGACGGTGTTGTCGATTGCCCGGTCGTCATCGAGAACGAGAACGACTCGATGAAGGCCCTGGAGTGGGCGAAGGCGGAGGGCGCGAACGCCGTCTGCATCTACCTCGGCAACTTCGGGCCCGAAGGACCGACGACGCTCTTCGTGCAGGAGTTCGGCGGCCCGGCCATGGCCATCGCCGCCCAGGAGGAGAACAAGGCCGTCCTCGCCCATGATCGCGGCGACGCTCTGTGCGGCCTCCTCAACTTCTCGTACAACGTCGGCCTTCGCCGTCTCGCGGTGCATATCCCCGAGTACCCGGTCGTCACGGCCAAGGAAGGCGCGGCCGAGATCCGCGACTTCATCGCCGTCGCACGCGTAGTGCTCGGCCTCTCCTCCCTCAAGGTCTTCGGCTTCGGTCCGCGTCCATACGACTTCCTCGCGTGCAACGCGCCGATCCAGCCGCTCTTCGACCTCGGAGTGAACGTCCAGGAGAACTCCGAGCTCGACCTCTTCGAGCATTTCCACAAGATGGCCTCCCGCAAGAAGGAGATAGAGGCCATCGTCGCGGACATGCGCAAGGAACTTGGCAAGAACTGCCCGTACCCGGATCTCCTGCCGCAGCTCGCCCAGTTCGAGCTGGCGCTCCTCGACTGGTACGAGAACCAGCGCGGCGCGGCCAAGTACGCGGTCTTCGCGGACAAGTGCTGGCCAGCCTTCCAGACGAGCTTCCACTTCGTGCCGTGCTACGTCAACTCGCGTCTTGCCGGTCGCGGCATTCCTGTCGCGTGCGAGGTGGACATATACGGCGCCGTCTCGGAGTACATGCTCGAATGCGCAACGCTCCAGCCGGCGACGCTCCTCGACATCAACAACTCCGTCCCCGACGACATCCTGCCGAAGGGCGTCAAGCTCGGCGGCGCGTCGAAGCGCGATCTCTTCATGGGCTTCCACTGCGGCAACACCTGCTCGACTTGCATGGCCGGATGCTCGATGAAGTACCAGCTCATCATGAACCGTGGCCTCGAAGGCGGCGGCACGCCGGTCATCTCGCGCGGCACCCTCGAGGGCACCATCCGCGCCGGCGACACGACGCTCTTCCGCCTCCAGTCCAACTCCGACGGCGAGATACTCTCCTACATCGCGCAGGGGTCCTTCCTCAAGGTCGATCCGCACTCGTTCGGTTCGCTGGGCGTCGCGGCCATCCCGGGTTTCGCCCGCTTCTACCGCCATGTCCTCGTCGGCCGCCACTTCCCGCACCATGGCGCCTTCGGCTTCGCCAAGTGCGGCAAGACGCTCTTCGACGCGCTCACGCTTCTCGGCGTGGACGACGTCTCGACGCCGCTTCCCGACGGCGCCCTCTACCCCGGGGAGAACCCCTTCGCGCTCTAACGAGAGCGTATAAGGCGCCTCTTATGGCGTGAGCCTGGGAGTGCGCCTGTTTTGGTAGAATGGAAGGCGTCAAGGAGCAAGACAATGGACATCGTAATCTGCAAGAGCAAGGAACAGGCATCGTACATGGTCGCGGCGTACATCGACCGCGCGATCAGGAAGAACCCGAGGACCGTGCTGGGCCTCGCCACGGGAAGCACCCCGATCCTTATGTACAAGGAGCTCATCCGCCGTCACAAGGAATGCGGTCTCGACTTCAGCCAGGTCCATTCCTGGAACCTCGACGAATACCTCGGCCTTGAGGGGACGCACCCGGCGTCGTACCGCTACTTCATGAACGAGCAGCTCTTCGACCACATCAACATCGACAAGGCCAACACCCATGTGCCCGATGGCATGGCGACGGACTACGAGGCGGCCGCGGCCGCCTACGAGGAAGGCATCCGCGCCGACGGCGGCATCGACATCCAGGTCCTCGGCATAGGATCCGACGGACACATCGGCTTCAACGAGCCCGCCACCTCGCTTTCGTCCCGCACGCATGTGCAGACGCTCATGCTCGGCACGCGCCAGGACAACGCACGCCTCTTCTTCGGCGGCGATCTTGCGGCGGTCCCGACGCGCGCCATCACAATGGGCACCGGCACGGTCCTCGACAGCCGCGTCGCCATTCTCCTCGCCTTCGGCAAGGGCAAGGCGCCGGCCATCGCCGGAGCGGTCGAGGGGGCGATCTCCCACATGAACCAGGCATCCGCGCTACAGCTTCACCGCGACGCCAAGTTCTTCATCGACGAGGAGGCGGCCTCGCTCCTCAAGCACGCCGACTTCTACAAGGCCGTCTACGCCGACAGCGACCTCCGCTCGCTTGAGGCATGACGGATCCGGGCTCGTCCGCGTCGGGGCGGCCGTCGCCTCGAGCGGCGGCCGCCCTTCGCATATCAACGCACAACAACCATCGTCCAAGGAGACGCGAACAATGCATACCGAAGTCAAGCATCCTCTCATCCAGCACAAGCTCTCGCTCGTCCGCGACAAGACGACCGGCAGCAAGCTCTTCCGCGAACTGATCGGCGAGATCTCGAAGTTCCTCGCCTACGAGGCGCTTCGCGAGATCCCGACAGAGCCGATCGACGTGGAGACCCCGCTCATGACGGCGCACTGCGCCCATGTCAAGGGCGAGA
The DNA here is from genome assembly GCA_017458965.1 of Kiritimatiellia bacterium. Taxonomy (GTDB): domain Bacteria; phylum Verrucomicrobiota; class Kiritimatiellia; order RFP12; family JAAYLN01; genus RGIG3612. The sequence continues at coordinate 3,448 of JAFSZJ010000113.1, forward strand.
TCGTCCTCGTGCCCATCCTCCGCGCCGGCATCGGCATGCTCGACGCCCTCTCCGAACTCGTGCCGTTCGCCCGCATCGGTTTCCTCGGCATGTACCGCGACCCAGTCACATCCAGGCCGATCGAGTACTACGCCAAGATGCCCGAGGCGACCGACGACTCGACGGCCATCATCATAGACCCGATGCTTGCCACGGCCGGATCGTCCATCGCCGCGGCCGACATCCTCAAGAGGCGCGGCTTCAAGAAGATCATTCTCATCTGCATCGTCTCCTGCCCAGAGGGCCTCGCGAAGATGGAGGAAGTCCATCCCGACGTCAACATCTACACGGCGTGCGTGGACGAGCGCCTCAACGACCACAACTACATCCTCCCGGGTCTTGGAGACGCCGGGGACCGCCTCTTCGGAACCAAGTAGCGGCCCGCCGCCACCACGCTGGACCTGACGATGCGGCTTGGCGGATACAGGGCATTGCTCGCGCCTGTCGGCGAACGGCTTCGCAAAGAGCTGGAGGACATAGACGCGCTTCTCCGGCACGGCGAGGTCCTCCAGGCCGGGAGGCATGTGACTCGTCATGTGCGCGTACCGTCGCCGGATGGGGCAGGGGAGATCGATCTTGTAGTCAAGTCGTTCGGTCGCCAGCCCCTGGCCAAGGACGTCTTCGACCGCATGTTCGGCACGAAGGCGGCGCGGACATTCGCGGCGGCGGCATTCCTGGAGTCCCATGGCATAGGCACGATCCCGCCGGTCGCGTGTCTTGAGAAATGGCACGGGCCCCGCCTTGCGTCTAGCCACTTCGTCTCCCTCCATCTCGGTCCTGCCATCTGCTTCACGGACAGGCTCTCCGAGGTATGGCGGAAAAGCGGCGACGGTTCGGCGTTCGAACCGTTGCTGGCGCTTGTGGCGTCCGCGATAAGGAGACTCCATGACGCAGGGTGCGCCCATGGGGACCTAGGCAACCAGAACATAGAGCTGTTGCGCGGCGACGGGCCTGATGTCTTCACGGGCGTCGCCTTTTTGGACCTCAACCGCGCGCGTTTCGGGCGCCAGATGTCCGTCCGGGATCGTGCCGAGGACCTTGCTCGGATACATCTTCCGCTTGGCCTCTATGAAGACTTCTTCCGCATGTACTGGGGAGGGGAGCCGCCCAAGGGCTTCATGCGAGCATACAGGCGGCTTCGCTTCCTATTCTCGCTGCATGGCCTGACGCGCCCGTTCCGCCACCCCCTGCGCGAGATGCGCTACAGGCGCCATCCCGAGACCGCGCCGGCGCAGGCCGGATACCCGGCCTTGGTGAAAGCGTCGCCCGATCTGCGCGGCTCATGGTTTACGGATCTTCGCGGTAGGGCCATCTCCCGCGGCGAGGTTTCATCGCTGCCGAGCGGATCGCTTGTGTACATGGGGAATTGACTATCATTAGGGAATCTGGGATAATCTTTACTGTTTATTCAGTAAAGGAAGGCAACAGCAATGCCAGTCAAAGCGAAAACAGAGAAGAAGGCCAAGGCTCCGAAGAAGTCAGAAGTCGTGAAGGCCAAGGCTACGAAGAAGTCCGCTGCAGTGAAGGCGGCACCGGCGGCTAAGAAGGCCGCCAAGCAGCGCGTCACTTTCACCCTGGCGGCGGACGCCGGCAGCGAGGTTTTCCTGGCCGGAGACTTCAACAACTGGGATCCGACCGCGAAGCGCATGGTGGACAAGGATGGAACCGGCGCGTACAGCACGGTGGTGACGCTCGCCCCTGGCGAGTACGAGTACAAGTTCGTCATCAACGGCATCTGGTGCGTCGATCCCAATTGCCGCGAGTGGCGGCAGAACAGTCTTGGCACACTCAACAGCGTTCTGCACGTATAGCGTGTGCCGGGCGCGAAGGACAGGCTTGACTCCCTTCGCTCGCTCGTAGATGAGTACGAGGGGGCGCTCCTTCGCTATGTTTCGCGCCTGATGGGCAGCGCGTCCTACGCCGAGGACGTCGTCCAGAACACTTTTTTGAAGTTCACCCGCAAGTGGCGGAAGCCGTTCGAGGTTTCCCCGGACGCCTCCCGTTGGCTTTACCGCGTCGCCAGAAACGAGGCGCTCGACCATATGCGCGCCGAGTCTAGGCGTCGCAGGCTCCACGCGGAGCACGGAGGGGAGGCAATGGCGCAACCTACCATGCCGTCCGCCGCTCCGTCCGACAAGGCGAGGAGCGCATCGGATGCGCTTGGACGGCTTTCCGACCGCGAGCGCGAACTCGTGGTGCTCAAGGTGTACGAGGAGAAGAGCTACAAGGAGATCGCCGAGATAACCGGCCTCAGCGTCGGGAATGTCGGCTATATACTCCACAACGCGATGCGCAAGCTCGCCGCCATCCTGGGAGGGGACGACTGATGGCCAACGCAAGGACAACCGGCGAAGCGGCGGCTGCCGTGCCATGCGAGGAGATACAGGCCCTTCTCTTCGACTACATGGCGCATGAGCTTGGCGACAAGCAGTCGCTTCTTGTCCGCGGACATCTTCTCCATTGCGAGGAATGCCGCCGCGAGGCGGCGCGCATGGAGAGAACCGTCGCGAAACTGCGTGGCGACAGGACGGTGATACCTCCCGAACACCTGAAAAGCGCGGCACGAAGAAGGATCGAGCGCGTCATACTCCATCCCTTCCTTGATTTCGTCTATGTTCACCGCCATGTAGTGGCGGCGATCCTCGCCCTTGCCATCGTCTCGCTGCTGGCTTTCATAGCCGGCAAATACTCCAAGGCCGGACCTGAAGGCCGCCCCCTTTGGCTTGGTCCGAATCCTGTGCGGGAAACCGACCCGCAACTACCACAGACTCCATGAAGCCGATTAACGACACCGCCGAAGCTCAAGACTTGATGCCCGATCACCGCATGCCATGCGAAGCCCCGCTCCTTTGCGCCGACAATGTGGCCAGATGGTGTGGCGGACATTGGGAGTCGCCGCCGACAAAGGTGGTGGCCGGCCTTGCCTTTGACAGCCGCGAGGTCAGGGAAGGGGACCTGTTCGCGGCGCTCGTGTCGGAGAAGGCCGACGGCCACAGATATGTGGAGAAGGCCCTGTCGGCTGGCGCCGCCGGGGCGATCGTCCGCGAGGACTGGGTGGCGCCGTGCGAGGGCCTTCCGCTTCTGCGCGTGGCCGATCCGCTACAGGCGATGCACGACATTGCAAGGGGCTATCGCCTCGCGGTTGCACCATTCATAGTCGGCGTCACGGGAAGCGTAGGCAAGAGCACCGTCAAGACATGGACTGCCGCTCTTCTCGGCCGGCATTTCAGGACAGCGGCCACAGTCGCCAACTTCAACAACAACATCGGGCTCCCGGTCAGCCTGCTCGCCATGAGTCCGGATACCGAGAAGGGCGTCTTCGAGATCGGCATGAACCACAAGGGCGAATTAGCTCCGCTATGTCGTACTCTTTGTCCGAACGCCGCCATCGTTACGGCGATCGGTCCGGTTCACATCGAGTTCTTCCCCTCGGTGGAGGCGATCGCGGACGAAAAGGCAGAGCTTCTGCGCGCCATCCCCGATGACGGGTTCGCCGTCCTTGACGCCGGCTCGCCCTACTTCGGGATTCTGGCCGCGGCGACGAAGGCGCGGGTCGTAACGGTGCGCGTATGCGAGGATTCCACCGCACCTACGGCGGATTACGAGGCGCGGCCCGTTGACACGGCCACCGGTTCGTTCGAGCTGGGTGGAAGACGTGTCGCGAAACCGACGGCCATAACGACCGGTCATCCCGGGACGCACAACATCCTCAATGCGCTATACGCGATGGCCGCCGCGCTCGAATGCGGGGTGCCGTTTGAAAAGGTCGTCGCTGGTGCGGCCTCGCTGCCGTCGATGGCGATGCGCTTCGAGCGCGAGGTGGTTGATGGCGTCACATGGGTTAACGACGCCTACAACGCCAGCCCGCTTTCGATGGCTGCGTCGTTGAAGGCGTTCGCCGCGACCACGCCCAAGGAAGCCCGGCGCATCTACGTCCTTGGCGAGATGCGGGAGCTGGGGGCCGAGTCGCGCCGTCATCACGACGCCATCGGCGCGCTTATAGCGTCGCTCGGCGGAGATGTCCTGATCGGCGTCGGGGAGGCCGGCGGATGGATCATCGACGCCGCAGTCGCTGGCGGCTTCGATGGCGATACCGTTCGCGTCGGCGACGCCCAGGAGGCGGGAAGCGTTCTCAAAGGCGTCGTCAGGCCTGGCGACAGCGTCCTGATAAAGGCCTCACATGGCGTTGGTCTCTTCGCCCTGCGCCGCTAGAGCGAATTCCCCTTGAAGAAGGCGATGGCGCCGTCAAGGTCGGCGAAGGCGCCGTCAAGCTGCGCCTCGTAGGCCTCCGCAAGCCATTTGCCGAATTTCGGGGAAGGGGAGAGACCAAGCTCGATCAGGTGGCGTCCCTGGAGAATCGGCTTCGGCGCGGCGGCGGCGACGCGAAGCCGCTCGGCCCTGTCCGCGAGCCAGTCGAGCACCTCGCTCCTGTGCCCCTCGACCTCTTCGTCCGTGAAGCGGCTCTCGTCGTCGGCCCTCACGACGCGTATGAGCCTGTCGATCCGCGCCACCTTGACCGCCAGACGCCTAATAGCCGCATCCCCGGCATTCGACTTCCAAAGCGCGTAGGGCTGCATGTGGCATTGCACGAGCGGCGGAACTTCCTTCAGGATGCGCTCCTCCCTGGTCATCCGCAGCAGGAACGACTTCGTCGGCTCCACACCGGCCTCGTCGTGGCCAGGCGAACGCCAATGCCCGTTCTCGAATTTCGTCGTGGCCGGTTTCCCGAGGTCATGGCAGAGGACGCCAAGGCCTACGATGAGGTCCTCGTCGTCATCGCCGACGCGCTTCCTCGCGAATGCATCGAGGCTTAGGCATGTATGCTCCCATACGTCGCCTTCCGGGTGCCATTCCGGATCCTGCCGGCACCCTATGAGCGCCTCCAGTTCCGGGAAGTGCGCAACCCATCCGGTGTCGCGCAGGAAGCGCATGCCTTTGCCTATCCGCACTCCCTTGAGGATGAGTTTGGCCCACTCGTCGAATACTCGCTCCGGGGCGAGCCCCTCCATACCCATCGTCTGGCAAAGAGCGATCGTCTCAGGGGCGGGGTCAAGGTCGAAGCGCGCCACGAACTGCATGCCGCGAAGAACACGGAGCGGATCCTCGGCGAACTTCGGCGAAACATGGCGCAGGATGCCGTCCGCAAGGTCCGCGAGGCCGTCATACGGATCCTCGACGGCGCCGGAGAGCGGGTCCAGGTAGATTGCGTTGACCGTGAAGTCGCGTCGCGAGGCCGCATCGGCCACGGACAGCGACGGATCGGACTCGACCAGGAAACCCTTGTGTCCCGTGCCGCGTTTTGTCTCGCGCCTTGGAACCGCGATGTCGATATCGACGCCCTTCAGTTTCAGGATACCGAAGGATTCGCCGCACGCATCGTACGGATGGCGTTCGCCTATTAGTCGCTCCAGCCGGCCGGATTCGACGCCGAAGACCTCCATGTCGATGTCCGTGATGTCCGACGACCCCATGGCAAGGTCGCGGACGGAGCCGCCCACGGCAAGGGCGCGTCCACCTGCATCGCGGACAGCCTTCGCGATGTCGAGCGCGGCATCGCGCAATGGCGCCGCCACGGATGAGAAGTCGGGCGTATTCACGGACGCCACACTAGGTGAAGAGTGGCAGGTTGCGCCATTTGGCGAGCCACTTGGCGAACTGGCCGGACGATGCGGTTCGGACTATCGCCGTCCATTCAACGCGGTTGTCGGCGAGGTCGAACATTACGATCTCTGCCCCGGCCTTGCCCCTTTGCAATGTGGCGGCCAGGCGACCGCGCCCCTCGGTCGGCGTGACCTGCTTGGAAAGGCTGCCGGAGATGGACCAAAGCGTCCGCGACAGCTTCGCCGCGAACCATGGCGCGGCCTTGGGGCCGTCGTCTATAGCCGCACCGGCTGAGAGATCGTATATGTCGTCGCCAAGGTGCATGGCCTCGCTGAACTGGAGCGCCTTGGAGGATGGCGAGAACACCGGGAGGTCGGAGGTCGCCTCGCGCGAGAGCGATTTGCGTTCCAGGGCGTCGAACTCGCGGGGAAGACGCACTGAAAGCATCGACGATAGGCAGTCGAAGATCGAACGGCAGTCGGCCGAATCGAGGAGGATGCGCTTGCGCGACGTGAGGCGTGTCTCCGTGGGGGTTGCCCGTCGCGCAGGGCGTATGGCGACGATGCGCTGGCCGAAGACCCGCCATGGGCGGACATCGTCGGGCTGGTCGGCGTCCGCGCCGCAGTCGAACGCCCAGACCTCGCCATCGTGTATCGCGATGACATCGAAGCGCCGTTCGGCGACCTTGGCGTCCTTGATCGACACACCGACGGATACGCGGACGTTGGCGACGCCTATCGCCTGGAGGATTGATGCGAGCATGTCCTCGAAGTCCCACACCATCGGCGCGGAGCGTCCCATGACCTTCGCGAACGATTCGCGCCAGGACCAGTTGTTGGACGCGCACTCGCGGGCTATGGATGAAAGCTCCGATGGGGCGAGGCGGACAGGCGGACGGCTGCCATGCCATATCACCTCGGCGTCGCGTGTCGCGACGAACTCCAGGTACGCGGGCATGTCGGATCCGTCGGCGTCGCCGATGCGCGGAAGGTCGCCGGGTTCATCCATCGGTATCAGTCGCCCGCCGGAAGCGGGCTCATACTCGCGCCAGATGCAATCGGCGTTCTCGACGCCGATGACGCGCGCACCCGTCTCGCATGCGACGCGGGAGACGCCGGCGAGCATGGGTGGCGTCGCGCCGGACATGTCGTATATCCACGAGGCCTTCCGCATGACGTTCCAGTCGCGAAGCCTCCCCGCTACGGACATCGGCGTGTCCGTGCCTGGCTCGCACGACACCACGGCCGCCATGCGCGGCCACTGGCGCGCGCAGAAGCGACGAAGCCTTTCAGCCTTGTCCTCCTGCCCCTTGTCATGGTGTATGTATATGGCCTCGATGGAACCGGCATGGTGCGCGATGGTCGCCGCCGCCACGCGTGGCTCCGCGCCCGCGAAAACGACAAGGGCCTTGCCCTGCGCGTCATCCGCCTTGTCTGAGTCAGTCATCTTTCAGATCCTCTTCACTTCGATGGATGGTACACGCTGCGCACGAAGTCGGCGCCTTCGCGCTTCTGGCACTTGTAGAGTTCGATCAGAGAGCGGACGTCGTCCTCCGCGCGATGTGCGTTCTCGGGTTCGATGCCACGGCGCCGTATGCATTCCGTCAGGGTGTTGTGCGACCGTACGCCGCGTGTCTTGCGTTCGGTCTCGAGCGTGCAGATCGCCTCAAGGTCGTTTGTCACGGCCACGCCTGCGCGCTCAAGCTCCGCCATCAGGAAGCGCATGTCGAAGTTGGCGTTGTGGGCGACGGCCGTGCGTCCGTCGAAGCGCCGGTATATCTCCGGCGCCAGATCCTTGAAGTGCGGCGCGTCCTTCAGCATCTCTGTCGAGATGCCGGTGATGCCGGTGATGAATTCCGGGACAGGCGCGTCTATGGCGCACAGTGAGCTGAACCAGCCTTCCTCGCTGTACATCGTGATCTCGATGATGCGGTTCGAATTGTGGTTGAGACCGGTGGTCTCGGTATCGAAGAACACCAGGCCCTTGACCTCCTTATCGGAGATGTGGCCGATCCTATGCGCGTCTCCAGTCGAGACGCATCCGCAAACCACCGCGATAACAGCCAGTGCGGCGATCCTCGCCATGCATTTCCCGCTTATAGCCATCTTTCCACCTCCGATTCGAAGACATGGCCCATGGACTCCCCATGGCGCCATGGCGCATTCTACCATTTCCGCCGAAATCGGTTCAGCCCTATTCACTTTACGGGAGGCGGGGGAAACTGATAATATTCTCCCATCATCGCCACAAGGAGTATCGACCATGCTAGTTCATGACATTCGTAAATCACTATTGGCGCATTTAGTCAGTCTACTCGCCGTAGCGGTCATAGCATTCCCGAGCGGCGCCGCGCAAGCGTCCCTACCCTCCGGCTACACGGAGCTCGAGTATTTTTCCATCTCGGGCAATGGGGCGGCCAACAACTCCTCCACGCCACTCAAATACTGGCTCGACACTGGCGTCGTCACGAAGCATGACTGGACATTCGAAGTGGCTTTCGCGTATGACCAACTCGCGAATTCATCCTACCAGTCATGCCTCCTCTGGGACGGCGAAATCGGATTTTGGAACTATACGCCGACGAGAAATGGCCATCCGCTCGTCTCAATCTCAAGTACCTACTATGAGCCGTCATACGTGCTTCAAGCTGGCAAGAAGCACGTATTCAAACTCTACAATGGCGTATTGCTTATCGATGGAACCTTCGAGATGGTTTTCGGCGGCACGACGGACTATGGAAGGGGGTTGGTGCTCTTCGGCTCCTACTATGGTCGTGGCGATACCGTGCCGACGAGCCGTGGATGCGACGGCAAATTCTACTATGCAAGGGTGTTCAACGGTTCGCTTGCCGAGGTGATGAACCTCGTTCCCGCACAGCGCGACTCCGACGGCGTTGTCGGCGCCTACGACACCGTTGCGGGGCGTTTCCTTGAGAACGCCGGATCCGGCGGTTCGTTCACGGCGGGCCCCGTCAAGACCGACGTGTCCTCGGAGATGACAATCGTGTCGGTGCTGAGAAGCGGCACCAGGAACGCGCCTGCCTATTCTCCAGTCGTCATGCGCGGCGGCGCAAAGCTTAAGGCGGGGCGGGACTACTCCTTCGCCGTCATGACCAACGACGCAGGAACGGCCATAATGTCCGTTACGGGCGTCGGGACATACGCGGGCGAAACGGCCGAGGCGAGGTTCCAGAGCGTCCTCGACTTGAAGAGCGGCTACGTAGAGCTGGAATACCTGCGCTCGTCGCTCATCCAGACGGACAACATGCCCTACATAGACACTGGTTTCGTGCCTGACGGCAACACGCGCGTGGACTTCTCCTTCACGGTTCACCCGCATGTCTCACAGGCCTTTTCCCCGTTCGGCAAACTCACCTCGGACTACAAAAGGAAACTCCAGGTTATCGGACTCTACGGAAGCAACAGAAGAAACCAATGGGAGATCGATTTCGGAAATGGCGCGCAGATAAATGCTACCGCGGAGCAGCCCTATGGTCCTGGAGCGCACACCTTTTCCCTCGACGGAAACGTCTTCAAGCTTGATGGCTACACCTATTCGTTTGCAAGCGAGACTTTCGAAAAGGACGGAATCACGGCATACATTTTCACGGAGCACATTGGCAACACGGTCAAGTATCAAACGCCCATGGATCTTTACTGGATGAAGATATGGGATGATGGGGATCTGGTTCGCAACTACATAGCGGTTTCAAACACAGCCACGGACGCGGTTGGGCTTTACGACACGGCGAACGACGTCTTCTACGGCAACGCCAATCCCACTTCCGCCGCCTTCATCGGCGGTCCCGCCCTGCTTGCGCCGCAGCCAGCGCAGCGCCACACGATCATAACCCTGAGATAACCTCCGCGTCCTACGGGGAATTGGATCTCCGCGTTGGCGCGGCAACACCTGAACCGAGGGAAGATTCCGACCTTCTTCTCCTCATCGGTCCCTTGTGCCCGACATCGGTTTTGGGTCGCCGGACGAAGTAAACGCCTCCTTGTCGAACTAAACGCATCACGGTTTGACGTGGTGGGCGTTTAGTTCGCCTGACGGAGGCGTTTGCCGTGTCTTTTTGTGTCGTCAGGCAGGGCGGGAGGTGGTACCCCGCGCGG
>JAFSZJ010000114.1 GCA_017458965.1 Kiritimatiellia bacterium
GGCCCTTGGCCTCTGGGCGTTGGGGTTCCTCCCGGTCGCCATCGCGGGATCGAGCATCCTGCTTGGAATTAAACTTGGAGCGTTGTTCCGCGCTTAGCGCGGAACAACGCAGATAATAGATAACAGATAACAGATAACAGATAGCAGATAGCAGATAATAGATAATAGGTAGAAATGCAGAAACCATCAAAACTTTCAACCTCTTCAACCCCTTCAACAATATCGACCTCCGACCTCTCGACCTCCGACCTCTCGACCTCCGACCCAATGCTCTCGTATACCGCCAACTGGCACACGCACACCTACCGGTGCAAACACGCGCAGGGGGACGCCGCGGACTATTGCGCCGCGGCCGTCAGCACCGGGCTTTCCGTCCTTGGCTTCTCCGACCACTCGCCGATGAAGGACGGGCGCTGGAGCGGTGTCAGGATGGACTATGACCAGATGCCGGACTATATCCGCGCCATCGACGAGGCCGCAGCCGCTTTTCCTTCGCTCCACGTCTTCAAAGGTCTTGAGTGCGAGTGGGTGCCGACGCTTGGGGCAGGGTACTATGCCGACGAACTTCGCGACCGCTTCGGACTCCACTACATCGCCCTCGCGCCACACGCCTTCACTATGGAGAGCGGCACTGAGAAGTGGATCGACACCTTCCATTGGAACAAGTCCGTGCCAATCGAGGAGAAGGCCTGGCTGAAGGGATATGCGCGATACGTTGTGGAGGCGATCGGCACGGGGCTTTTCGACTTTGTCGCTCATCCGGATCTTCTGGGCTGCTTCTGCTCGTCATGGACGGCGGAAAGCGAGGCCGCGTCACGTACCATCGCCAGGGCCGCGAAGGATGCCGGCATGCCGCTTGAAATCAACGCCTCCGGCTTCGTACACCCATGGGTCGCGGACGGAAACGGCGGTGATCGTGCCCCTTATCCCTGGCTTCCGTTCTGGGAGGTCGTTGCTGACGAAGGCGCGGATGTCATGATCAACACCGACGCCCACAACCCCGCCAACATCGTCGCCAATATCGATAGGGCGTATGAGATCGCGGAAAAGGCCGGGGTGCGGGTCGTAAGTGCGGTGCCGCTGCGCCGCATGTAAGCGCCGCGCCATCGGCGCGGCGCTTACATGCGACTATGCTGGCAGCGCGGCTGCCGCAAAGTCTTCCTAGTCTGGCTAGTCTGGCTAGTCCCTTAAGATTACGGCTCTCGCCGCCGCTTTTCGGTACTCCTCTAGGACGACTAGCCAGACTAGCACGACTGTAGCGCGACTCTTGCCGCGCCCCCTTTGCGTTACCCTCTAGGACGACTAGCTGACTAGCCACTAGAACTAGCCACTAGAACTGGCCTCGCTACTTTGTCGCGGCGTCGAAGATGGCCTCGACTTCCTTGCCGGGCTTCGGCGTGGCGAGCGTGACGCTTATCGCGGCGATGAAGTTCGCGATGAAGCCGGGGACGATCTCGTAGAGGTATGTGCCGCCGAGCCAGCCGGAGAGGTTGTAGAGGCAGATGATGTCCACCACCGCGCCGACGACGATGCCGGCGAGGGCGCCGGCGTAGTTGAAGCGGCGCCAGAAGAGCGAGAGGATGATCACCGGGCCGAAGGAGGCGCCGAAGAGACCCCAGGCGTTCTCGACCATGTCCATGATGCTGGAGGCCCAGGACCCGGGGTTGCCAATGCCGCTGGCCGCGATGTAGAAGGCGACGAAGGCGACGATCATGACGACGAAGCGGCCGACCCAGAGCATCTCGGCGTCCGTGGCCTGGTTCTTGCGGACCACGGGCTGGTAGAAGTCGCTTGAGAAGGCGGAGGAGGCCACGAGAAGCTGCGAGTCAGCCGTGCTCATCGACGCCGCGATGATGGCGGCGAGGAGGATGCCCGCGATGAAGGCCGGGAAGAGGTTGTTCACGATCGTCACGAAGACCATCTGCTGCGCGGAGGCCGGGAGGAGCTTGTCGGCGAGCGAGGAGCCGTCGGCGAGCAGGTATGTGCGCCCGAGGATGGCGACCGCCATCGCGGCGCCGAGGGCGAGGACGACCCAGATGCATGCGATCCACGCCGAGGCCTTGACCTGCTTCGGGTCCTTGATGCCCATGAAGCGGACGAGGATATGCGGCATTCCGAAGTAGCCGAGGCCCCAGCCGAGGCCGGAGACGACGTCGTTCCACTTAGCGGCGAAGGGGTCGGTGCCGAACGCGCTGGCGGTGAAGTCGCCGGAGCTGAAGGCTTCGGCGAAGGAGGCGTCGAAGCGCCCGGTGGCGTTCATGGCTATCGGGACGATGAGGAGCGCGCAGAGCATCATGATGCCCTGGAAGAAGTCGGTCCAGCAGACGGCCTTGTAGCCGCCGAGGAACGTGTAGCAGAGGATGAGCGCAGCGAACACGATCATCGCGAGCAGCTCCTTGCCGGCGAGGGCCGGGCAGACGCTCACGAAGACCTTCGTGCCGGCCACGAAGCCGCTGGCGACATAGACCGTGAACGCTATGAGGAAGACGACCGCGCAGACGATCTTCAGCGCTGGGTTGGACGACGCGAAGCGGTTCGTCAGGTATTGCGGAAGCGTGATCGAGTCGCCGGCCGCCTGGGAGAAGCGGCGGAGTCGCGCCGCGACGATGACCCAGTTGGCTATCGTGCCCAGGGCCAGGCCTATGCCGATCCAGACCTTGCCCATGCCGAATGCGAGGATGGAGCCGGGGAAGCCCATGAGGAGCCATCCGGACATGTCGGATGCCTGGGCCGACATCGCGGAGACCCATGGCCCCATCGACCTGCCGCCGAGGAAGTACTCCTTCTCTCCGCCTCCCTTTGTCTTCAGAAAGAAGTAGATGCCGATCGCGAGGACGACGGCGAAGTAGAGCCCGAACGCAAGCAACTGCATTGTGATTTCCCTTTCCTGGCGAAGCCCCGCGGGGTATCGCGGACGACTACTCGCTGACGGACACGGTGGGGACGGAGATCGTCACGTCCGCCGCGGTTCCGACGAAGGTGGTGCCGTTACTGAGTGTGCCGTGGATCTGGCGGTTAGACATCGTCCCGTACGACTTGTCGCCAGCCCCGGACCAGTTTCCGGAAAGGCTGCCGGTGATCTTGCCGCCGGAGGCGGAGGACACGCTGAAGCTGAGATAGACCGTCTGGGCGGCGACATAGCCCTCGGACCCCATGCTCGCGCCGGTTAGCTGGCCGGAATAGACGATTCCGCTATCGCCGGTCATCGTGAGCTTATTGCCGCGCTGGACGACGTTGAGGTAGGAGAGCGGGATGGTGGTTTGAGTTGAACCACTCTTGTCATTCTTGGTGGATGCGCCTGACGATGTGGTGTAATCCCATGTGATCGAGACCGCCGTACCCTTTGCGGAACCCTTGATGCCCGATGTGGTGAAGGACCACACGCCAGAGTCATACTTAATGGTTCCAATGTTGCCGCCATTAAGTGTTAGGTTTCCAGAGCCATCGTCCACGATGGTGGATGTAAGCACCTTGATTTTGACCGATCCCGGAGTAATTCCGCCAGTCCCGACCGGTGAAAGGGTGCCACCAGCTTGGGTTGTGGATGTCATGGCCGTGTTGGCGGCACCATGCGCAGTTATGGTGGCAACCGACGAGGATTCTTCGCTGCCGCTTTCGCTATCGCTTGCCGCCGATGCGATGATCGCCTTGGTGAAGCGATACGTTCCGGTGAAGTTCGCCCAGGCGTAGGAGTCGTTCCAGTTGTTGTCGCCGGAGGAACCCCAGTCGCAGCCAGTGAGGGCGATTGCCGAGGCGGCGCAGAGCGAGAAGAGGACAGAGCGGGAATTCATGTTGTTCTCCAATGATGGTGAAATACTTGAAGCATTGTACCAGAAATAGCGACGAGGTGGTGATAAATTTGATTGTTTGGATTCCGCGGAAACGCTTCTCCGCATAGCCGCAAAGCGGCGTACGATGCGGGAAGCGTTTCCGCCAAGATGGCGTTGCGAAGCAATTGCGTTCTCCGATCGGCACGTTTGCACACTTGGCCCGCCACCTCCGCGTCTCCGTCACTCCGTCTTCTCCGTGTTTAGCGCCGCAGGCGGCGTTCCTCGGTTGACAGTTCGCGTGGAATTTCGCAGAATATCAATGTTTGCATCGAGGACTGGACAAGACATGCGCCGGGTCCTCCGATGCATGATAGGAGACATACGATGAACAGGATCATGCGCTTCGCGACCGTGGCGGCCATCGCCGCGTCGATTACGTCAGCAGCTTCGGCCGCGACGATTCTCGCCGTGCCGGCCAGACACAACCTCGTCAATCTGGGGTTCGACCTCCTTGAGGTCCTGAAGACCGATTTCGCGATCGCATGCTACAAGGGCGAGGACGCCATCGAAAGCATCGAGCTCTTCTACGCGGACAGCGGCGAATGGATCGACATCCTTCCGGAGCGCTGGGGAACCCTGGGTCTTCTGGGATACGACAAGATCGTCGTCGCGGGATCGTCCAAGGCCGCGGACGACATGATCGCTTTGAGCACCTGGGCGAAGCAGACGGTCCAGCCAACGGACCGCGCCTACCTCGACATCGCCCTCGCCGTGAACGCGATGCATCCGATCTCCTCCTCGCAATGGAAGGAGCTGTCGGCCAAGCACGGCTTCACCATGAAGGAGGTCAAGATGCCGTCGCGCTTCGAGGGCCGTCGTCCGCCAAAGGCGTCGGCGGTCGCGCCCCAGGCCGAACCCGCACCAATAACCTATCCGCCAGCAGAGGTCAAGCCGGTCGCGGAACCGGCATCCGCGCCAGCCCAGTCCGACATCACCTTCACAAAGCATGAAAAGCCGGTAGCGGAAGAAGCGGCCCCGGTCCCCGCGCCCAAGGCCGAGAGCGTCCCGGCAGCGGCCCCGCAGACGACGGACGATGGCAAGGTGCTGCCGGTCCCGTTCGGCGGCAAGAGCGCCCTTGATGAGATGCCGTCCGCGACAGACGAAGCCAAGCGTCTCGCCGAAGCCGAGGCCGCCGCGCAGAAAGCCAAGGCCGAGGAGGAGGCGAAAGCATTAGCCGAGGCGAAGGCCAAGGCGGAAGCGGAGGCTGCAGCAGCAGCGGCGCAGGCAAAGGCCGCCGCCGAAGCCGCCGCGAAGGAGGCCGCCGAAGAGGCCGCTGAAGCGAAGGCCAAAGTCGAAGCCGCCGCCGCCGAAGCGCAGGCGAAGGTCGAGGCCGTCGCAGCGGAAGTCAAGGCCAAGACCGCGCAGGCGGCCGCCGAACTTCCCGCGACCAACGTCCCGCTTGTCGCGCAGCCCCAGGCCGCGCCTACGCCGCCGTCGGTCCAGCCGCAGGACGGCGCCACCATCAAGGTCCCCGCAATCGACAAGGCCGAAGCCGACGCCACCGCCGCGAAGCCGGCGCCGGTCGTCCCTGTTGTCAACCCTCCGGAACTCAAGGTCCCGGAGATCGTCGCTGAATAAGCCATACGGACACGGCCTGACCATGGCAGGGGAATCATTCGACGTCGACTATGTCGCCCGCCTCGCGCACATAGAGCTTGACGATGGCGAGAAGGCGGAATTCGGACGGCAGCTCGGCAACATACTCGCATACATGGAGAAGCTGAAGTCTCTCGACGTCGATGGCGTCGAGCCGACCATGCACGGCCACGGACGCGTGAACGCCTTCCGCGAGGATGTCGTGAAGCCGTCAATGGCCCGTGATGCGGCGCTGGCCAACGCGCCCGAGCGGACGGACGACGAATTCCGTCTGCCGAAGATCGTGGAGGACGCATAGCCATGGACATCGCCCGCTTCACAGTGGCGTCCGCGCTGAAGGCGCTTGACGCCGGCGAGGTCTCGTCGCGCGAACTCACGCAGGGCGTGATCGACGCCATCGACGCGAAGGACGCCGAAATCGGCGCGTACCTCACGTTCGACCGCGAGAGCGCCCTGCGCCAGGCCGACGAGGCCGACGCGGCCCGCGCCGCTGGCAAACGCGGCGCGCTCCTGGGCGTGCCGGTAGCCATAAAGGATCTGATCAACGTCGCAGGGCAGCCCTGCACATGCGCATCCAAGATACTCGAAGGCTACGTCTCGCCATACGACGCGACGGTTTCGGCGCGCCTCCGCTCCGCCGGCGCGATCTTCGCCGGTCGAGTGAACATGGACGAGTTCGCGATGGGGTCGAGCACCGAGAACTCGGCCTTCAAGACGACGCGCAACCCTCATGACACCTCGCGCGTCCCCGGAGGCTCGTCGGGCGGAAGCGCAGCGGCCGTCGCCGGCGGCATGGCGATATGCGCACTCGGCACAGACACGGGCGGATCGATCCGCCAGCCGGCGTCGTTCTGCGGCATAGTCGGCTTCAAGCCCACTTATGGCCGCGTCTCGCGCTACGGCGTGACGGCCTTCGCGTCGTCGCTCGACCAGGTAGGCCCCATGACACGTGACGTCACGGACGCCGCGCTGCTGATGAACGTCCTCGCCGGATGCGACGAGCACGACGGCACGACCGCCGATGTCCCCGTGCCCGATTTCGCGGCGGCGCTCGACGGCGCATCGCTCAAGGGCGTCCGCATCGGCCTTCCGAAGGAATACTTCGTCGATGGAACGGATCCGCAGGTCTCCTCCATCGTCCGCAGCGCCATCGACAGGTGCGCCGCGGCCGGCGCCGAGCTAGTCGAGGTCTCGCTGCCCCATACCGAGTACGCGATGGCGGTCTATTACATCGTCGCCCCGGCCGAGGCGAGCGCCAACCTCGCGCGCTTCGACGGCGTTCGCTACGGACACCGGACCGGCAAACCGGAGGATGTCTATTCGCTCTACGCGAAAAGCCGCGCAGAGGGCTTCGGCGCGGAGGTGAAGAGACGCATCATCCTCGGGACCTACGTCCTCTCCAGCGGCTACTACGACGCCTACTACGGCCGCGCCCAGAAGGTGCGCACGCTGATACGCCGCGACTTCGAGGACGCCTTCACGAAGGTCGATGCCCTGCTTACGCCCGTGGCGCCCACGCCGGCATTCAAGGTCGGCGAGCTGCAGGATCCGCTCTCGATGTACCTGAACGACCTCTTCACGATCCCGGCGTCGCTGGCGGGGCTTCCCGCGATATCGGTGCCGGCCGGCAAGACGGCTGAAGGTCTGCCGGTGGGCGTCCAGTTCATCGGGGCGCCGTTCGCCGACGCGAAGGTGCTCTCCTGCGCTAAGGCCTTCGAGGCCGCGTAGGGCGCCAGCGCAGGGAAACCGCCTCCGGCGGTCCGGAAGGTCTAGAAGGTCTAGAAGGTCCGGAAAGTCTAGAAGGTCTAGAAAGTCTAGAACGACTAGAATGTCTAGAACATCTAGCCACTAGAACTAGAACTAGCCACTAGTCACTAGCCACTAGAACCAGTCGCCAGCCACTCGTACTTCTCGCCGCTGGCCGCCGCCGCCCATGGCGATCAGGCGTCGGGCCATAGCTGGGCGGCGAGTTCGCGGAGCTTGAACTTCTGGATCTTCTGGCTCGCGGTCATCGGGAAGACGTCCATGAAGTGGACGTACTTCGGGATCTTGAACCAGGAAATCTTGTCCTTGCAGTAGGCCTGGACGTCCGCCTCGGTGATCGTAGCCCCCGGTGCCTTGATGATGAAGGCTCCGGGCTGCTCGCCGTACTTCTTCGACGGCACGCCGACGACCTGGACGTCCTGCACGCCTTCAAGGCCGGTGAGGAAGTCCTCTATCTCGCGCGGGGAGATGTTTTCGCCGCCGCGTATGATGAGGTCCTTCAGGCGCGAGGTGATGTAGAAGTAGCCGTCCGCGTCCATCTTGCCGATGTCGCCGGAGTGGAGCCAGCCGTTCTTGTCGATGCACTTCGCGGTCTGCTCGGGCATGTTGTAGTAGCCCTTCATCGTGTTGAAGCCGCGGCAGCAGATCTCGCCCTCTTCGCCGATGTCGCAGAGCCGGCCCGTCTCAGGCTCGATGATCGCGACCTCGATGCCGGGCAGGGCCTGGCCGATGGTCGTGCACTTGCGCTCGACGGACTTCTCGAAGTAGCGGGTCATCGTCATCACGGGTCCGGACTCCGTGAGGCCGTAGGGGTTCGTCACCTCCGCCATGTTCATCTCGTCGATGCACTGCTGCATGCGCTTGATCGGGCAGGTGGAGCCGGACATGATGCCGGTGCGGAGCGAAGAGAAGTCGAACTTCTTGAACATCGGATGGTCGAGCATCGCGATGTACATCGTCGGCACGCCGTAGACGGACGTGCACTTCTCAGCCTGGACGGAAGCCATGACGTTGAGGGCGTCGTACTTCTCCAGCACGACCATCGTCGAGCCGTGGTTGACGCAGCTCATCACGCCGAGGACGCAGCCGAAGCAGTGGAAGAGCGGCACCGGTATGCAGACCCTGTCGCGCGCGGAGAGGTTCTGGCACGCGCCGATCCAGAAGCCGTCGTTGCCGATGTTGCGGTGGGTCAGCTGCACGCCCTTCGGGAAACCGGTGGTTCCGGAAGTGTACTGCATGTTGACCACGTCGTCGGGCCTCACCTCGGCCTGGCGGGCGTAGTAGTCGGCCATCGTGGTCTCGACGGAAAGGGCGAGGACCTCGTTGAGCGAGTACATGCCTCGGTGCTTCTCGGGACCGAGGAACATCACGCGGCGGAGATGCGGGTACTTCGCGGAGCGGAGTTCGCCGCGGGGCTGCTCCATAAGCTCGGGTATGAGCTTGTAGAGCGTCTGCACGTAGTCGCAGTCGCGATAGCCGTTGATGACGAAGATGTTCTCGGTGTCTGACTGCTTCAGCGCGAAGTCGATCTCCGCCTCCTTGTAGTGGAGGTTGAGGGGGAGGAGTATCGCGCCGATCTTGGCCGTCGCGAACATGAGGGCGATCCAGTGCGGGACGTTGGTGGCCCAGAGGGCGACCTTCTCACCGCGCTTGATCCCCAGCGACATGAGACCGCGCGCAAGGCGGTCCACCTCCTCGCCGAACTGGAACCAGGTGAGGCGGTAGTCGCGGTCGGAATAGACCAGCGCGTCCTGCGGTCCGCAGCGCGCTATAGTCTGGTCGAGGAGCTGTCCGAGCGTGTATTCGCGCGTTATGGGCAGGTTGTTCCACGGGACGCCCGTCGAAACCGCCTGCTTGAAGGGCGGCTTCGACGGGGCGGTGCCGAACGGGTCGGTCAGGCGGAATGCGGCGCCCTCATCCGCAACCTGCCGGGGGGAATCCGCGACATCAGATTGTTGTCGCGGCTGGATGGTCGTTTCGGACATTGGTCTCCTCCGATCAGTTGTAGGGCATGAAGATCGCCGCGTAGATCGTGGCGGCCTTGCCTCCGGCGGCCGCGACGCGGTGCTTCACGACGGAGTTGTAGTAGGCGCTGTCGCCCGGCTTGAGGATAGTCGTCTCGCCGCCGTAAGTCAGCTCTATCTCGCCGGATATGACGACGATGAACTCCTCGCCCTCGTGCGAGGAGATGAATGCCTCGCTGTCGGCCGCGATCTCGATGTAGAAGGGGTCGATATGGCGATCGACCTTGCCCTGTCCCAGCGGGAAGTACTTGAATCCGGCGGCCGTCGATTCCTGATGGCTCTTGACATCCTCCGTGCGGGCATCGGCGCGGACGATGATCGGGTCGGGCGAGTACTGGTCGTCCATGAAGGTGCCGAGGCGCTGTCCGAGGGCGCGGGAAAGTCGCACAAGAATCCCAAGGGCGGGGTACACCTCCCCAGCCTCGATAGCGCGGATCACGGACGGGCTTACGCCCGACTTCTCCGCAAAGGATTCCACCGACATCTCAAGCCGGTTGCGATAGGCGGCGATGCGCTCGCCAAGTTTCTTTTCCTCTGCCATTTTCGGACTCCTGTCTCACTTTTCCCGCGAAACCATCGCGGAAAAGAATATTGAATGCTATCAAAACGCCCTGCCGAAATAAAGCGCAAACGAAAAAGCATTGACATCAACCTGTGCGGCATGTAGATTGTAATTCTTCATTTCCAAAAAGGGGACAGGAGGAATCCATGGCCAAATCCGACAAGAAGGCGACGTCATCGAAACCTGCGGCGAAGAAGCCGATGGCTAAGAAACCTGCGGCGAAGAAACCAGCGACCAAATCCCCGGTGAAGAAACCGGTGGCCGTGAAGGCCGTCGCCAAGAAACCCATTGCCAAGGCGTCGGGCAAAAAGCCAGTTGCGAAGGTCCCTGTGAAGAAGCCCGTGGCCAAGAAGCCGGTCAAGAAGTCTGTCTCTATGGCACCGGTGAAAAAGCCCGTGGCCGTGAAACCGGTCGCCCGCAAGATGACGCTTGCGGAAGTGCGGGCCGCAGCGGCGGCAAAGGCCGCCGAGGCCGAGGCAGCCGGTCGTGGACGCAGGATAAGGAAGACCGACGCGGAGCGCATGGCCGCGCCGATCCGCAAGCTCGCCGCCAAGGTCAAGGCCCACACCACTGCCCGCAAGAGGATCGCGGCGCAGATGGCGGATGCCGCCGCCGTCCGCGCGGCCGAAGCCGAGAAGGCCCCGGAGCCTTTCATCAAGCCGCCGGAGAAGAAGACCGTCCGTTTCAGCAAGAAGGACCTGGACGAGTTCCGCAAGGAACTGGTCTATATGCGCGGCCGCATAGTCGGGAAGATCAAGACCGGCAGCCAGTCGTCCTTCAAGCGCGAGGACGAGTCCAACTACTCCGAGGAAGGGGCGGAGGCGTATGAACGCCTTCTCGCGATCGGCGCCACCGGATCCTTCCAGCAGATGGTCTATCAGATAGACGAGGCTCTTGAGTCGATCAAGAACGGCACTTACGGCATCTGCAAGAACTGCGGCGGCCTGATCCAGAAGCCGCGTCTTCAGGCGTTGCCGTTCGCGAAGAACTGCATCCGCTGCCAGTCGCTCCACGAGCGGCGTCGCTAGTTCCCTGTCAGCGGACCATGCGAATGGCTTGGCGCTGGATCGGGATCGCGTCGCTGCTGGCGGTTGACCAGGCGACGAAATGGATGGTGCGCGCGGGCATGACGCCCGGGCGCGCGCATCCCGTGATCGACGAGGTGTTCGACATCGCCTACGTGCGCAACGAGGGCGCCGCGTGGGGCATGCTGGCCGGCTGGAGGTACGGGTTCGTCGCGCTTGCCGCCGTCATGCTCGTATTCTTCTGGATGAAACGCGACAGCGTGTTCGGAGGCGGTCGCCTCGGGGGCGTCTCGCTCGCCCTGCTTACGGCGGGCATCGTCGGGAACACCATCGACAGGCTCGTCTTCGGATATGTGACGGACTTCCTAGACTTCCACTGGGGCATCCACCACTTCCCGGCCTTCAACGTGGCGGACATGTGCATTTGCGTCGGCGCATTCCTCTACATCCTCCACGCCTACCTTTCCGACCGCGCCGAAGGGGACCGCAAGGCGCGGGATGCGGAGTGACCATGCCGAGGCATATAGCGGCCGGCATACTCGTCGGCCCAACCGCCGTAGGCAAGAGCGCCGTCGCGCAGTGGATAGCGGAACATACGGGCCTGCCGATCCTTTCGGCCGATTCGATGCTCGTCTATCGCGGCATGGACATAGGCACGGCGAAGCCCACCCCAGCGGAACGCGGCGATGTGCCGTATTTCGGCATGGACCTGGCCGATCCCTCCTCGCAATTCAGCACAGGGGCATGGCTCTCGGCCGCCCGCGACCAACTCGCCACCTTCCCCTCCTCCCCTCCTCCATCTCCACTTTCCACTTTCCACTCTCCACTTTCCACTCTTCACTCTCCACTTTCCACTCTCCCCTCTCCTTCTCCCCAACTCATCGTGGCGGGTGGAACTGGGCTATATGTGAAGGCGCTGCTTGATGGGCTGGATGCGCCGCCACCCGGCGAAGCCTCGCGAACGAAATGGCGAAAGCTGTTCGAGGATGGCGGTCTTGCGGCACTTAAGGAGGCTCTTACCGAGCGGCCCGACGCCATGGCCCTGCTTCCTCCCGGCGACGCCCTCAACCCGCGCCGCATCATCCGCGCCCTGGAGCGCGCCGACGCCAACCCCGCCCCCATCCTGCCGCGCGATGACTCCATCGCGCGGCCCCGCCCA
>JAFSZJ010000002.1 GCA_017458965.1 Kiritimatiellia bacterium
TCTAGCGGTTGAAGGCGCGGCGGGCGATGTCCTTGCGGTAGTGCGCGCCCTCGAAGGAGATGGCGCGGATGCCGGAGTAGGCCTTGTCCACGGCATCGCGAAGGTCGGAGCCAAGCGCGGTGACGCACAGGACGCGGCCGCCGGATGTGACGGTCTGGCCGTCCTTGTCCGCCGTTCCGGCGTGGAACACGGTCACGTCGGCCATAGCGCCGGCGGCGTCAAGGCCGGAGATCGGAAGTCCCTTGGGATACTTGCCGGGATAGCCCGGGGCGGCCATGACGACCGTGGCGCAAGGCTGCGGAAGGATTACCAGCGACGCGGGATCGAGCTCGCCCTTCGCGCAGGATAGCAGAAGCGATGCGAAATCGCCTCCGATGCGCGGGAGGATGGCCTCGGTCTCGGGGTCGCCGAAGCGGCAGTTGAATTCAAGGACGTTGATGCCGGCGGGGCCGATCATGAGGCCGCCGTAGAGGACGCCGCGGTATTCTATGCCGCGCTTCGCGAGTTCGGCCACGACAGGCTTGAAGATGCGCTCCATGGCGAAGTCGAGGACCTCGTCCGTGACGACCGGCGCCGGCGAGTAGGCCCCCATGCCTCCGGTGTTTGGCCCTTCGTCATTATCGAACACGCGCTTGTGGTCCTGCGCCGGAGGGAGGAGCGCGATGCGCCCCTCGCCGCTGACGAGGGCGAGGATGGACGCCTCCTCGCCTTCGAGGAAGGTCTCCACGAGGAGCGATGCACCGGCTTCGCCGAACTGGCGTTCGTCGAGGATGGAGCGAATGGCGTCCTCGGCCTCGGCGCGGGTCTTGGCGATGATGACGCCCTTGCCTGCGGCGAGACCGTCGGCCTTGATGACGACAGGAAGAGTGAAGCGGTCGAGGGCGGCGATGGCCTCGTCGGCCTTTACATGGCGCTCGGCATGGGCGGTCGGGACGCCTGCGGCCTCCATGACCTCCTTGGAGAAGGACTTGCTCCCCTCCATGCGCGCGGCCTCCTTGGACGGACCGAAGACGGGGATGCCAAGGGCGGAGATCCTGTCCGCGACGCCGAGGCACAGCGGGGCCTCGGGGCCAACCACGACGAGGTCGGGCCGGGCAAGCTGCGACCACGCCACGAGGTCGTCGATGTCCTCCGCGCCGATCGGGACGTTGGTTGCTATGTCCGCCGTTCCGGCGTTGCCGGGGGCGCAGTATATCTCGTGGCCGCCATCCTTAGAGAGCCGCCAGGCGATCGCGTGTTCGCGTCCGCCGCCGCCGATGACGAGAATCTTCATGTCGGTCTCCTACTGCTTCTGCTGCGTTGGTCCGAAGTTCGAAGCCGTGACGGACGTGACATCCGACGGCTTCGGGAGATAGGGCTTCTTCGCGAGGTCGCGCTGGAAGAGGCGCAGATGTTCGCCGTGCGGAAGGATGTCGATGACGTCGGGTCCGCGCCAGACGACCTTGTAGGTGCGTCCGGCCGTATTCTCGGGCTTCGTCACGGTGCGGATCGCATGGCGCAGTTCGGCGGTCTGCCCGGCCTTGAGGCGCGGCAGCCATATCACGCCGTCCTTCTCTTCGACCGCGACCTCCTGTCCGTCGATGAAGCCGTGGACCGTGCGCGGCATCCAGGCGTAGCGCCGGAAGCCGGCGACCCCGCCGCGCTTGAGCTTGAGCGCCATGCATCCCTTGTCGGGGTAGCCGGACGAGAGCGTGAAGGCCTTGGCGTCGCGATCGACGGGTACGTTGACGACCCATCCGGCCTTCTCGTGAGTCACGCAGTCGTCCCAGACGATCTTCATGGCCTGCGGGGCGGTGCCGCCGCAGCAACCGGCGATCGAGCGGAACTTGCTGATCGAGATGCTGTTGGGATACGAACCTCCGGTGAAGCCGCCGATCATGCGCCCGGCTATGTCATGGTACGTGATGCCGGCGGCGGTGTCGTCGGGCTTATCGTTGTCGCACACGACGTAGGTGGCGCTGTCGATCTGGTTCTCCATCAGCTGGTTGCGGGCGAACAGGTTGATGTCGTTCCAGTACTCGGGGTATCCGGACTGGATCAGCTGGCGGGCGCAGCAGATCATGTCCTTGATGCAGCAGGTCTCGCAGTGCTCCTCGTCCATCGGGTGCCACTGGGCGTATTCGGGGACCCAGCCGAAGGACGACGAGATGGAGCGCGCGTAGTCGTAGATGCCCTTCGCGGCCTTGAGCTGGCGGATGTCCTTGGTGTGGCGCGAAAGCTTGGCGAGGCCTGTCGCGACCCAGACCGCCGAGTGGACATGGCCCATGAACTCGTGCTTCCAATTGAAGTAGTGCGCCTGGCCGAGGAGGGAGCTGGCGAGACCCTGCGCGAGGTCGAGCGCGACCTCGTCGTGGGCGATCTCGTAGCGGTCGGCGAGAGCCTCGAGCATCACGCCGTTGCGGATGAACTGCTCGCCACGCCCGGTGTGGCGCGAGAGGTCGAAGCCGCCGTCGAGCAGATAGACGTCGTTCGGGAACTCGTAGTCGGGCCACCATTCCTCCATGTCGCCCGACCAGAAGGTGCGGACCTTGCGGACGATGACGAGCTCGCGCATTCCGCGCACGAGACCGGCGGCGCGCTTGTCGACCTCCTTGTCGGACGGGTCGTTACGCAGGATGCGGTTCAGGGCGGAGAGGATGTAGCCCATCTCGTGGAACGACGAGTGCATCGTGTGCGTCCACGGGTACTTGTGGTGGTAGCGGAGACCGTGCGGACCCCAGTCGGAGAGGAGGAACTTGCGGAAGTCAGCCAGGACATCCGCGCCCTCGTCGGTGTCGAGGATGCGCATGCAGGAGTCGAGCCCCTCGTACCATGAGGCGACGAGCTCCGCGTCGTCGACGCGGCAGTGCGCGGCCTCGGCGGGCTTCTTGTTGGGGAGGATGAGCCAGTACGGGAGGTGGTCGTTCGCCTCATCGGTCATCCGTGTGAGGTAATTAAGCGAACGCGCGGCGGCGGTCCGCAGGTCGAAGTGCTTGTATTGCATGGCGCCATTGTCTCACAACCAAGGCGCCAAAGCAATCATTCAACGCGGATGGCGAAGTCGGCGCCGCATGCGTATGCGCCCTTCCCCGATCTTGAATAGACGCGGAGGAGGTAGTCGCCCGTTGTGAGCGGCGGTATGATGGCGGAGGCGGCCGCGCCGCCATCGGTGACGATCGCGCCAATCCTTTTCGCCTCCGCGTCGGGCGCCGCCGTGGAGAGAGTGAAGGCGACGTCGGTGCCAGCTGGCTTGCCGATGGTCAGTCGATGGGCGTCGCCAGACGACGCCCGAAGAACGCTCGTGTAGCTTTCCGGGAGAGTCAGCCCATCGGTGAAGAAGGAGGGCTTGAGGTTGGGAAGCGACGAGAAGGCGGACTTTGTCGCGACAGGCTCGTCAAGGAGTTGCCATGAAGTGTCCTCGGGTAAATGGTCGTATATGAACTGCGACGGCGGCGTTCCGTAGTAGTAGTCCGCCCGCCATTTGTAGTCGGACTCCCCCTCGCCCTCCTGGCGCGCGCCCCAAGTCGCATCGAGCAGTTTCCAGCCATCCTCGTCGCGGACGGCGCTCCATGCGTGTCGTATGGACGAGACGAGCTCGTCGTCCGGCGTCCCGCGATACCCTCGCACGTCGCCTATCAGATACGTGCTTTCGAGGCCTGCCGCCTCGCAGAGGTCGTCGAAGAGCCATGCGTAGCCGATGCAGACCGTGGTGCCGCGTTCGAGGACGGTGTCCGGATCGTGGTCGTGGATGTATTCGGAGGCTCCGGCCGCGATGTTCTCCCACTCTCGTGTGTCGTAGCGGATGTTCGCCACGAGCCAGTCGTATATCGCCCTGGCCTTTGTCACGGAGTTGGTCGAGTCCTTTGTTATCTCCTGTGCGAGCGCCGCGACCTTGGGCGAGACGGGATGCTCGCGATGATGGCGGAGAAGGTCGAATATGGGAGGCTCCCGCGAACTCTCCTCGCCATCGTTCGCTGCGGCCGTCGTCTCCACGCCCTTCGCCTCCACGCCTCCAGCCGGAGTCGCGGAGGTTTCGCCATGCCCCTCGGCGGAGGCAGGCATACGAGGACGAAGCAGCAGGAACGGGTAGGGCCGGATTCGCGGACGGACAATCCGCCCGACGGGCCCTTGCCCGACCGTGGCGGCATTCGCGCTGGCGACTTCCGGCACCATGTCCGGGGGCGGCTCGCCTCGCACCTCTGTATTACCGCGTATGAGGCGTATGGCAAGAAGCGATGACGCCGCGACGGCGGCGGCGAGGACCACGAGCGCGCCGCTCATACTCCTCCGAGTTCGCCTTTCCGTCCGTGTCACCACCTTTTTCATGGCCAGTCCGGCAACGCCACGGACGCACACCGCGCCGCGCTACTTCTCGAGCACGGCTTTGATGCGGCGGACGCCGGCCGAGGAGGACTCCTCCTTCTTGATCTTGAAATGACCGAGGACACCCGTGTGTTCGACGTGCGGCCCTGTGCAGACCTCCTTCGAGAAGAAGTCCGTCGTGGAGCGGCCCATCGTATAGACGGAAAGCTTCTCGTCGGTGTACTTGCTAGAGAAGAGGGCGGTGGCGCCGGCGGCGCGGGCCTCGTCGAGCGTCATCATCTCGCGGGTGACGGGCAGGTCGGCCTTGATCTGCTCGTTCACGAGGTCCTCCACGGCCTTGATCTGCTCCGGCGTCATCTTCTCGCCGTGCGTGAAGTCGAGGCGGAGGCGCTCGGCCGTGATGTTCGAGCCCTTCTGGTTGCAGTGGTCGCCGAGGACGACCTTCAGCGCCTTGTGTAGGAGATGCGTGGCGGTGTGCAGTGCCGTCGTCTCCTCGCTGTGCTCGGCGAGGCCGGACTTGGCCGAGCCGACGTTGGCGCGGGAGAGTTCCTGATGCGCCTTGAAGCACTCCTCGTAGCCGGCGACATCGACGGTGAAGCCGGCCTCCTTGGCGAGCTCCTGCGTCATCTCGAGCGGGTAGCCGTAGGTGTCGTAGAGGCGGAAGGCCTGCTTGCCGGAGAGCTGCGTGACGGGCACGAACGACGGATCCTTGGCGGCGCGGAACTCGTTGCCGCGCTGGATGCCGGCGATGCACTTGTCGAACTCCTTCTTGCCTTCGTCGAGCGTCTTGCCGAAGCGGGTCTCCTCGGCGAGAAGCTCGGTGGTGACGCGCTCGCGGTTCTGGTCGAGTTCGGGATAGACGTGTTTGTACTCGTCGATGATCGTCTCGGCCATCTTTACGGTGAAGCCGGGTTCGATGCCGAGCTTGCGGGCGTGGCGGACCGCGGAGCGGATGAGACGGCGAAGGACGTAGTTGGCGCCGATGTTCCCTGGGGTGACGCCGCCCTTCTGGTCGCCGAGGATGAAGGTCGCGGTGCGCATGTGGTCGGCGACGACGCGGCGGGAGCGGGTGAGGGATGCTTGGTCGAGCTCAGCTCGGCCATCTCCACTGGGGCTGGCACGGAGTTCGTCGATCTTGGCCATGATTGGGGCGAAGACATCGGTTTCGTAGACGGTCGGGAGGCCGTTCATCATGCAGATGGTGCGCTCGACACCCATGCCGGTATCGACGTTGTGGCGTCCGAGCGGCTCGAACTTGCCTTCCGCGGTCTTGTTGTACTGCATGAAGACGTCGTTCCAGATCTCGATGTACTTGCCGCAGTGGCAGCCGGGGCGGCAATCGGGGCCGCACTTGTCCTTGCCGGTGTCGATGAACATCTCGGTGTCAGGACCGCAGGGACCGGTCTCGCCGGCGGGGCCCCACCAGTTGTCCTCGCGCGGGAGGCGGAAGATGCGCTCCTCCGGGATGCCGAGGCTCTTCCAGATCCCGACGGCCTCCTCGTCGGCGGGGATGCCGGGCTCGCCCTGGAAGACGGTGACGTTGAGCTGCTCGGGGCTGAAGCCTAGGTGCTGCGTCAGGAACTCGAACGACCAGGAGATAGCCTCCTTCTTGAAGTAGTCGTTGAGCGACCAGTTGCCCAGCATCTCGAAGAAGGTCAGGTGGGCGCTGTCGCCGACCTCGTCGATGTCGCCGGTGCGGACGCACTTCTGGACGTCCGTGAGGCGCGTCCCCGCCGGATGCTCCTGCTTGCCCATGAGATACGGCACGAGCGGGTGCATTCCGGCCGTCGTGAAGAGGACGGTCGGGTCGTTCTCCGGAATGAGCGACGCGCCGGATATTATCCGGTGGCCCTTTGATTCGAAAAAGCGCAGATACTTCTCGCGCAGCTGGTCTGCTGTGATCTTCATTGCCATGTCAATCCCCTAATTGGTTTCGTAGGATTATACCGCATCGCGGCCGCGCCGTCCGCGACAGGGCGCGGACGGTCATATCCGCCATCTGTAATCCGCAATCCCTTATCTATTATCTACTATCTGCTATCTGCTATCTGCCGGTTGTGCCGACAACCGGCATTCATTCTCCCCCATTCGGGCGGATCCGCCGACAGCGTAAGCGTTTCGCCAGTCGCCGGGTGTTTGAAGGTGATGGACGAAGAGTGGAGCATGTATCCGACGTCACCCGGAAGCGCGTCCGGGTTTGGCGAGCCGCCTGGAAGGAATAGCCTTTCCCCGACGAGCGGAATGCCGATCGATGCGAAGTGTATTCTGATCTGGTGGGGGCGGCCTGTTATGAGATCGACCTTCCAGAGTGTCGCATCGGGCCGTTGCTCTACAACCTCGCATACGCTCAACGACGCCCTCCCGTCTGGCTTCGCTGCGTGGACAAGCCCGAGGAGCGGATGCGGCACCTCGCCTATTGGCGTCGTGATCACAAGCCTATCTCCCGGCCGCAGCCTGGTGTACGGAGGCGTTAGCGCCAGATATGTCTTGCGGAGCGCACCGCCGCGACGGGCGGTGAAGTCGCGGAACTGCGCCGTCAGTGACCGCCGCGCCTCCGCCGTGCGCGCGAAGAGGATGATTCCGGACGTCCCCCGGTTCAGTCTGTGCGCGGGCGCGGGGTTCTCATTCGGATACCTGAGGGCCAGCATGTGGACGAGAGTGTTCTCGAGATAGCCTCCGTCAGGGACTACCGGCAGTCCAGCCGGCTTGTCGATCGCGATCACGGATCCGTCCTCGTGGACGATCCTGAAATCGCGGGGCACCTCCCCCTCCTCCCATGGCGGACGCCGCCATTCGAGGAAATCGCCGGTTGCCAGCTTGCGGTCCGCCGTGGCGAGGGCACCGTTCAGCGACACCTCGCCATCAAGGATGCGCTTAAGCCAGGTCTCCCTCGTTGAATGGCGGTAGAGACCGGCGTAGAAGTCGAGGACCGTCAGACCGGCGTTGTCGGCTAGGATCCTGTCCTCGTATGTCCAGCCATGGTTCATCGTGGATGCGCGGACATGGCCGATTGTCCGTCAGCCAGCCTCGCCGACCTTGAGGAAGAGTCGCTGGAATACGCCCAGATCCGCTCCTCCGAGGATGAGCGCGCAAAGGGCGGTCACGGCGATGCAGGCCATGGCGACGCCCAGAGCGTTCGCCAGCCAGAAGCGCTTCCGGTCGAGGCCGAGCAGATACGCCCCCACGGCCCCGGCGTACGCGCCGGTGCCCGGCAGAGGGACGCCGATGAACACGGCCACGCCCCACGCGCCGTATTTCTCAACAAGCGGGCGAAGCTTCTCGCGCTTGCTTTCAAAGAGCGGCCACACGCGGCGATCGAACCAGCCCCATTTCCGCAGGATTGCCTCCACATGCCTCATCACCGCGAATACGATGACGCCAAGAACCACGTTGGTGGCGAGACACGTCAGCACGACTCCGGTAAGCGTCATGGCTTCGCGTATCGCGGGCGTGAAGAATCCGAGGGGTATGGATGCGCGAAGCTCCAGTCCAGGTATGAATGTCGTCGCGACGAGTGCGAGCAGCGCTTGAAGTGGTGTCATGGCAGCGAGTATAGCATGACGCGCCACCCGTCCGCCCTGGCGGCTTGCCACACCTTTTCATCAGAACATCTCGTTTCTGCTATCATGTAGCGAAGGAAAACCCGCAAAACGGGGAGGCTGCATACAATGGGCAACGAGGAGAACGCAGCGGGCGGTCTTGAGGACCTTTCGCAGATTTTCGCGCCAAGCTGGGCGCGTCAGGATCCTGGCGATGTAATCGCTCCGGGAGTGCGCTTCGCGCGTGACGATGATCGCCCTCCGCGCCGTTCTGACCGCGACGACCGCAGAGGTCCGCGTCCGCCGAGGCGAGATGACGGCGATGATCGCAGGGGTCCGCGTCCGCCACGACGTGACGATGGCGACCGCCGCCCGATGCGCGGCGACCGTCCGCAGCGCGCCGACAGGTCTGCCGACCAGCGCTCGGCGCGTCCGCCGAGGCCATCGGCACCGCCGCCGCCTCTGGCCATCGACGTGCGCTTCATGCCCGAGAGCAAGGCGCTGGCCGCCATAGTCAGGCGCATCCAGACCACGCATCGCGCATATCCGTTCCGTGACATCGTCAAGCTCTTCCAGAAGGATGACGCCGGCATGGCGGTGCGCATCGAGGCGCGCAAGGAGCAGGGCGGCCCCGACCGCATATTCCAGTGCCGCGCATGCGGGATGCCGTCGCTTTCCGAGGCCGAGGTCGCGGAGCATCTGATGATGAAGCATCTCCCGGACTACTTCGACATCGAGGAGGTCGAGTGCGATCCGCCATCCGGGAACTTCCCGTGCGTCGCGCGCTGCGGTCTGACCGGCGAGTTGCTCGGTCCGCCAAACCACCACAGCTTCGCCATATGCGTTAAGGAGATGGTCGCCGACCGCTTCCGGCAAATGGGCGAGGAGGAGTACCGCCGCCACATCGAGATGGTGCGCGACCCCGAGGTCGTCGAGGCCTGGCGCGAACAGTGCCGCAAGAAGACGGTCTATCGGAGAAAGGTCGAAGGTCGAGAGGTCGAAGGTCGGAAGGTCGAAGGTCGGGAGGTCGAAGGTCGAGAGGTTGAAGGTCAGAAGGTTGAAGGTCAGAAGGTCGAAGGTCAGGAGGTCGAAGGTCGGGAGGTCGAAAGGCCGGCGCTCGACCGCCATGACGCCGAGCTGCTCTTCCGCCGCGAGATTTTGCCGGAGCTGATCGGCGCGGCCACGCATGTGGTATGCCCGGCGACTTCGTTGAAGGGCCTTCCGGACCGTCGCCTTGCCGCCGAACTGAGCGCGCGCTTCGCCGAAGAGACCGAACACCGCTTCATGCCGCGCAGGCAGGAGGGAGATGAGCCGCAGACGCGGCAGCAGCGCATGGGCACCCTCTTCATGGCGATCCACGCCGCCTTCCACCATCGCGGACTCTTCTTCTTCCGCGCCGGCGACGAGCGCGGACAGGAGTTCGTCATGGCCGCTCAGCCTACGCCATTCGACCTAGCGCATGCGACCTCGGATCTGCGCGAGATCGTCCAGTTCGTCATGGATCATCCCTCATGCTCGCCGAAGGCTCTTGTCGATGCGCTAAACCCAGATGGGGACGATGACAAGACGAAGAAGATCCTCGCAAGCATCAAGTGGCTTGTTGAAAAGGGGCACATAGTCGAGTTCTTCAACGGCTTCCTCTCGCCGCCGTCACAGCATCCGGTCTTCAGACCGAATCCGCCGAAGAAGAACAAGGCGGAGACTCAAGAGGTCTCGGAAGCTACGGAAGCTCCCGAAGCCAAGGAAACTCCGGAGGCTGCGGAAGTTACAGAAACGCCGGAAGCCAAGGAGGCCCCGGAAGTTCCGGAAACCCCGGAGACTCCAGAAGCCTCGGAGGCCCCGGAAACTCCGGAAACTCCGGAAGCTCCGGAAACCACTGAAGGCCAGACTGCCTAACTACTCAACCGTCGCACCACCAAACCATGAAAAACACACTCCTTGCAACCGCCGTATGCGCGGTGCTCGCGGCGGCCACCACAGTCCAGGCGAAGAGCTTCGAGATAGGCGGTGGCGCGACATACTGGTACTCCATCGACGAGGCGAAGGACAAGTCATTCGACCGTGACGGCCTTGCCTACTACGTCTCAAGCGAGATATTCCTGGCCAACTATCTGGCGATCGCGCTGGAGGTGGAGAAAATGCCCGAGGACTTCGTGTTCCTTGAGGAGGACATGTATCTTCCTGCGGCATACCTGATCCTCGGCGACGGCATATATGTAGGCGCCGGAGTCGGAGGCTACTACTACGACGGGGAGTTCGAGGGCGATCCTTGGTTTGCTCTCCGAGGCGGTTTCAAGATCCCGTTCTTCTCCAACGCGCTCGTCCTGGACGTGAACGTCAACTACCGCACCGAGAAATGGGACGACATCAAGAACGCGGATGACAAGATAGGCTCAGAGACCCTCATGGTAGGTGCGGCTCTGCGTCTCGCGTTCTAGCTGGCGCGATGGGAGAATCCGGGAAATCCCGCTTCGCGAAGTTCCCGCCTTTGGCGGCCAGGGCCCTGTCGGCATCGCTTCTGCTGGCAGGGCTAATGGTCTATGCCACGGCCGTTTGGTTTGACAAGTCATTCGTCTTCCCGTTCGCATCGAAGATACGCTGGACGGCCCTGCTGCTGTTCGCCGGCGGATTCGGAGGCGTGGCGGCTCTTGCCCGCCGCCGTGACCGGGACCCATCCCCTTGCACCCCGATGGATGCGGCGCTCATGGCGCTTGGCGCAGGGATGGTGGTGTGCCTCTTCTCATCCGGCGCGGCCCATCCATGGTTCTTCATGGCCCATTGGTTCACGCGTGAGGGCGGGATGCCCTCCTCCATTCTCTTCAGCATCCTGTCGGTGGCCGTGGTGTTCTTCCTGGCGTTGCTCAGGAGGCGGACGGAAGCAAGTGGCAATGCCCGTCTGCTGGGCGTCCTGCTTGTCGTTGCGCAGATGGCTTCATTTGCCGCGCTCCTCGGACACACCGGCTTCGCGGCGCTATACCGTGACGACCACCCGTCATTCATGTTCCGCATAAGCGAGTTCATCCGGACATACCCGCACATGGCGGTGTTCAACCCATGGTGGAACGCCGGCGTCGTCAACGCCGTCGGCGCGTCTTCGGGCATAGGGGCGGTCGCCTTGCCGCTCTTCCCGTTCTGGAGCGCTTTGCCTGTCCATCAGGTCTATACGCCCCTCATCGGATTTCTGTTCATCATCGTCCAGCCGCTCCTGACAATGGCGGCTTTCCGCGCCGTGCGCGCCTCCTGGGCGACATCGCTCACGGGCGCCATCCTTTCGCTGGGGGCGACGCGCGCCGCGTTCGTCTGGGGACTCCGTTTCGGGACTGTAGGCGCATGCTTCTCGTTGTCCTTCCTGCCGCTGTTCGCGCTGCTCCTCTACAGGGTGTTCGTGCAGCGCCGCGCCGACGCCCCTGCGCTGGCCGGGCTGCTTGCGGCGTCGTTCCTCCTGCTGCAGTGGCCGCCATGCCTTATTCCGGTCTCGGCGCTTCTCTTCGGATGCCTGCTGGACTTCCGCCGTCTTCGTTCGCGCGTCTTCGTTCGCCTGGTGATCGTGGCCGCGCTGCTTCTGCTCCTGCTCATCCCGAACATCCTGGGGCTGTTGGCCAGCCGTGACCTCTTCCGCTTCGTCGCGGACAACTCGGCCTCAAACCCGTCGGCGGCATCGCTCCCGCCACCCCGCGCCTGGCTCGACGCGCTTCTGTCGACGCTTGCGCTCCGCATTCCCGAGGTGCACCCGATCATCACGTTCCTTGGCATCGGCGGACTGGCGATCATGCCGCAAAAGCGTCTGCGGCGCTTGCTCGCCCCGGCCGTGTTCGGGCTTCCGCTGCTGGCCGCCTGGGGACCGCTTGTGGCGCCGCGCCTCCAGCTTGAACGCATGGCGCTCCCCGCCATGATGCTTGCGGCCATCCCGGCGGCGGTTCTGGCCGGCAGAGTGTTCCGCTCCCGATCGCCGCGCCTATGCGGAATGCGCGCCACGCTCCTTGTCCTGCTAATGCTTGGCGGAATGACCGTCGCCCGACTCTACGGCGGGAATGGCTACGCGCCATACACCTTGATGCCGCCAGAGATCCGTGCGTTCGCCGACGTGGTGCGCCGCGAGGTTCCGCCCGAAGGCCGTCTGCTCTTCTACGGCAGGACGGCCCACTCCTTCGGCGGGGGCCATGTGGCCTACCTGCCTGTCCTGACGGGGCGCGAGATGATGGCGTGCGACTACTACCACTTCCCGCCGAAGATGGTCGAATACGACTATCCGCCGCAACCCTGGCGCCGGACCGCCGAGGGCATCGCCGACTTCATGCGGCTCCATGGCGCCACGCATCTGGCGACGACCTTGCATAGGCGCGCCGCCTTCGTCCGAGCTTCAGGGCTGTTCGAGGAAGTTCCCTTCATGCCCGACGACCAGCCAGACTCCAAATACGGCATCTCTCTCTTCGCTCTAAAGGATGCCGTATCCGGCCGCGTAATGGAGGGGGACGCCGCGGTGGAGGCGGACTTCGGACGGCTTCTCGTCACGCCGTCCGCCACGCGCGAGGCCGTCATACGCTACGCCTGGAACCCGCATCTCGTATCCGATGGCGCGACGGACATCGGCCCTGTGGAGGTCGCTCCCGGCGTTACCTTCATCCGAGTCGCGTTCCACGGACGAGAACCGACGGTCATCCGCTACGGGAGGACGGGGAAGTGACGGACGGACGCCATGCCCATCGCCGCCTCCGCGCATCGGGCGCGGCACTCGCCATCCTTGTGGCGCTTTTCGTCGTTGTCCGCGTCGTCACGGCATGGATAATGCGCTACGAGGTGAACGGGGATTTGGCCGTCGTGCAGATGATGTTGCGCGACATGCTCCATGGCGGGCCGGTACCGGCCTTCTTCTCCGGCCAGGCGTACATGGGGTCCCTTGAGCCGATCGTGAGCGCCGTGCTATGCCGCGTCGCCGGCTATGAGGACTTCTCCCTCGCGTATGATGGCGCGGCGTTCTGCGCCAGCCTCGGCCCGGCGCTTTTCATGCTGCTTGCCGCGATCTTCACATGCCGAGTGGCGCGTCGCATCGGCGGTGGCTGGGCAGGGGTCGCGGCCTTGGCGCTCCTGGTTGTCGGTCCAATGCCTTTCGTCCACTACTCCGTATCGCAGCGTGGCGGGTACGGCGTGCTGCTGTTCACCGTGGCGGCACTTATTGACATGGGTGGCGCGCTTGTCGCCAGCGAACGCCGCGATGGACGTGTCGGCTTTGCGGCGCCTTTGTTCGCAGGCCTCGTCCTTGGCGTGGGCTTCTGGTGCAACCAGCTGCTCTTTCCCGCGGCTTTGGCCGTGGGCGCCGGACTTGCGCTGTTCGCCC
Source organism: Kiritimatiellia bacterium (assembly GCA_017458965.1). Lineage (GTDB taxonomy): Bacteria > Verrucomicrobiota > Kiritimatiellia > RFP12 > JAAYLN01 > RGIG3612. The sequence continues at coordinate 13,177 of JAFSZJ010000002.1, forward strand.
CGTCAATCCTCCTGCGCTGGCGCCTGTGGCTGGGCGGTGTCATCGGTTTCGCCATCGGCTCGCTGCCGTTCTGGTTCTGGAACGCCCATAACGAATGGGAATCGTTCCGGATGGCCTCGGGCCTCGTCATGGATATGGCCGTATTCGCCCGCAATCTTCTGCTTCTGGTGGTTGAGCGCATCCCGATGCTGCTGGGCGTGGATCCGCGGAACGCCTCGCTTGCGATGCGATTGCTGGTTTCAGGCGCCGCCGCAATCGCCATGCTCCTGTCGCTGGTCTGCTTCGCGCCGCCGCCGCGCCGCATAGACGTCCCGTTCAGCCCGCTGTCCGTGGCGGCGAAGGCCCAGCTTACGATCTGCTGGCTCTTTTTCTTCTTCTTCGCGGTCTGCTTCGCGACATCCAATTTCGCTATCTTCGCGACACCGCGCTACCTCCTCGCCACCCTTCCGGCGGTCGCCGCGGTCATGGGCGCCGCATGTGTTGTGCCGCGCTTCAGGTCCGCCCGCATCGCCTCAACGCTATGTATGGTCCTTCTCGTCGCGTTTCAGGCATGGCAGTATCCGCGCATCGTGGCTCTCGGACGAAGCGGCGCCGTAAAAACGACCCGTTGCATGGAGGCGACGAAGGTCCTGCGCGCGCACTCCGTCCGTGTCGCCTACTGCGCCTTCCGGCATAACACGATGAACCTCTGCACGGACCCGCCCGACCACGAACCCGTGTTCACTGACTCCGTCCTTGAGCGTCGGCCAGACTTCAGGCACCTTGCGGAAACCTATGACTCCCCGGCCGTTGTCGGCGACTTCCTGGGCCTCGCCCGCTGGATCCCGGCAAGCGGCGGAACCGCGACCTTCGAGTCACCTTGCGGAATACATCTTGCATACGATGTGCGTCCGCCATCCCAGGCCCTTGCGGAAATCGAGGCGTCCGAATGGGCGGACGCGGATGACGACGGCCCGCTACGCCCCATTGGCGACCGGAGCATCGGCACTTCGCGCGAACTGCCTGGCAAAACGGCGACCGTTACGGTATCCTTCCGCAGTCCGCAAACGCTCTCGTGCGTCCGCGCGCTCGTCTCCGGGATCGAAGACAAGGCGTCATGCCGCGTCGAAGGGCGGGAGTCGTCCGGCGCGCCGTTCAAGCGCCTCTCCACCGAGGTCCCCTATGTGCGCGCCATCTGGTCTGGGCCGCGCTTCTATACGGTGAACGACGACGCGCCGTTCGACATCCACTTCGCGCCGCAGACCGTAGAGTCCGTCCGAGTCGTCTTCTCGTTCACGCAGGAGTCCGGGGCCGTCCGCAAGCTTCACGAGCTGCAGCTTTTGTCCCCGATGCCGACCTCCGGAAAAACGCCGGACTGGCATGTGGCCGCGCAGGAACTCCAACAGACTCTGCGGATACAGGGCGTCAACCGTCTCTATGCGACTCGATGGGTCGCCAATAGCATCGCCGACATGTCGCACGGCGCGATCTGGACGAATTGCGGGGATGATCTGCACCCGAAGGAAACAGGTTGTCCGCGTCCGCACAAGCCACCGGCGCCTGTCGTCCTCGACCACGCCACGGCGCTGCTCGCCTCGCCATCTGGCACCACCTCGATGCGCGAGGTTCTTGAGATGAGCATGATCGCAATGCGCGAAATCCCCTGCGGCCCCCTCGGCACGCTATTCATCCCCAAGACCATACAACGCGTTTCCCTTGACCAGCCAAGCGGCATACTATTCGACGCCGACCTGCCGGTTCTTCTCCCGGAACCCGGCTGGATGGCGAGCCGCATCTCAATTCTGGAAGGCGAGGCCGCCACCAGCGAGCGGGCCGCACGGGATCTCGCACGCGTCTTGTCGTCAAACCCCGCTTCCCTCGAAGCCGCGATCATCGCGCCAGAATGGGCATTGACCGATGCCGACAAGAAGGCCATAGCGGAAAAATACATCCCGCGACGCTTCAGAGCCGTAGACTTCCGCAAAGGAAACTGCCGCTGGATTGGAACAGACATCGATGCGCAATTCTGCGGCATGGCCACCTTCCGTCCAGGCGAAACAGTGCGGCTTCGTCACTTCTGGGAGTTTTGGCCAAACAACTGGGCTACGGACTTCGCGCCGGAACATGGGAAGTTCCGAGTCTTCACTCATTTCGTCGCGGACAACGGCTATCGCTTCCAGGATGACTTCGACTTCGCGTTGCCGCCGGAAGGTGCCGACATGAACACGGACAAATACGGCGGCCTCCCGATGCACTGGCACAACGACCGTGAAATAACCATCCCGCATGACGCCCCGGAGGGCGAGTATGAAATGCGCATTGGCCTCTACGACGTCGTATATTCGTCGCGTCGGCTCGGCGCGGCGTCGCAGGATCCGTACACCCGCACACGGCGGGGCGCGGCCATCGTTCCGGGCTTTCTCCACATCACCCGCCACCCAGCGGGAAAGGAAAACGCAGAATGAAACCACGTGTTCTCTTCATCGCATCGCAACCGTTCTTCGAATGGCGTGGCTCGCCAATCCGCCTGGGTTTCGACCTAATGTCGCTCTCTCAGCTCGGCTACGACGTCGAGTTCCTGACGCTCCCGATCGGGCAGTGGCGCGAGATAGACGGCGTCAAGATCGTCCGCGCCCCGAATCCGTTCCGCGCGAAGAAGATATCCATAGGTCCTTCGCCGCTTAAGCTCTTCTTCGACTTCCTTCTCTTCTGGATGGCGCTCGGCCGCGTCCTGCGGCGGCGATACGCCGTGGTCCACGGCGTGGAGGACTGCGGCTTCATCGCGCTTGTCTGCGCCCGCATCGGGCGGGCAAGGATGATCTTCGAGCGTCATTCCGACCCGGCAAGCTACAAAAAGAAGAAAGGCCTGGGCAACATCGTCCTCCGCATGTACGCGGCGGTGGAACGCTTCGTCATGCGCCATGCCGACGCCGTTATCGGCACCGGACCCGGCCTCGTCGAGAACGCCGTCAAGGTACGCCACGACGGTCGCGCATGCCTCATCCCCGACATCCCTTCGTCGCTCGAGGACGCCAAGGCCGAGGAGGTCGCGGACATCAGGGCCATGTACACGCACGCGCCGGATGACATCATCGTCGGCTATGTCGGCTCGTTCGCGGTCTATCAGGGAATAGACCTCCTCTTCGAATCGATCCCGCTCGTCGTCAAGAAGGTCCCGAACGCCCGCTTCGCCATCATCGGCGGGCAGCCTGCGGAGATAGAGGGCCGCCGCGCCGAACTGGCCGCCGCCGGCTGCCCGGAGGCCGCCTCGTTCCTCGGCTTCATCGACCCGGACCGTCTTCCCAGCTATCTTGCGTCGTTCGACATCCTGCTATCCCCCCGCATCTCAGGGATGAACACGCCGCTCAAACTGCTCGACTACCTCAAGGCCCGTGTGCCTATCGTCGCTACGGACTGCGAGGCAAATCGCCTCATCCTCGATAAGACGACCGCGGAGTTGACGCCTCTCACCCCCGAAGGCTTCGCCGACGGCATAGTGCGTTTGTGCAAGAACCGCGCACGTCGGGAGGAGCTTGTCGGGTCTGGCCAGGACATCCTGCGCGAGCGTCACAGCTTCCCGGTTTTCAAGGACGCGCTCCGGAAGTGCTACGAGTACGTCCTCAGCGTCCGTTAGAGCAGAGCCAGAAACCGGCTCTAAAACCTCATCCATGATCCATGACGACCGGTCCCTCCGGCGTGATGACGCCGTCGAGGAGAATGTCATGGGGTTCCATCGGAAGGGGGATCTCCGAGAGCTGTTCGTTCAGGCATAGGCCGAACGCCGAGGAATCGGGGCGGCGTCCCGCCAGAAGGCGGTCATACCAACCGCCGCCGTAACCGATGCGTCCGCCATGCTTGTCGAAGGCCAGTCCCGGAACGAGGAACAGGTCTATTGCATCCGCACCCAGGATATTCCCGCCCGAAGGCTGCGGAATGCCCATGGGGCCCTTTTCGAGTGGCGCAGCGGCATCCCATGACACGAAGCGGTATGATGCGCCATCCCATGCCGGAAGCGCGATGGCCACGGACCGTCCGCGAAGCGCCTCAATGGCTGGCATGGTCGGCAGTTCCGATCCGCGGCTGAAGTAGAGTGCGGCGACGCGCACGTCGCGAAGCGTCGGAAGCAGTTTTAGCAGATGTGCGGCGACCGCCTCGCCGGCGCGGTCGAGCTCCTCCTGCGGAATCTTGTTCCTTGCCTCCGCGAACGCCCGCCTGATCGTCTTCTTTGCGTCCATGCTAAAAGAGCCGCCTCGGAGAGGCGGCTTGAAGATGGAGGCGTGAAGCGGAGTTGGACCGCTGTACGAGGTTTTGCAGACCTCTGCCTAACCGCTCGGCCATCACGCCATGAAGGTGTTGCGCGGCCTCTGGCCGCCGAAGGCCCCTAGGCCTTCTTCGCCTGATTGGCGCGGGCTTTGACGCGCTTGTTGTAGCGCTCGCGGCGTTCGCGTTTCAGACGTTTACGTAGTTGCTGTCCCATGATTGATAAGGATTATAGCGGAAACGCCCCCGCCGTGTCACGGAAAAAATCGCATTGGCGCATGGCGCTACAGCACCTTGAGCGTGGGGAGATCGGAGATGTCCACTTCTCCGACAAGGCGTCCGTCGGCATCGACGACAGGCAGATCGTCGATGTGGCGGACGGAGAATACCTCCAGAAGGTCGGTCGCCATCTTGTCCGCGCCGATGGAAAGCGGGTTGCGCGTCATGACCTCGCCCAGCGGGCGCTCAAGGGGCTCCGGGGACGAGGCGAGGAGGCGGCGAAGGTCGCCGTCCGTGAAGATGCCGAGGAGCTTTCCTTCGCCATTGACCGCGAAGGCCGCGCCCGACTGCGCCTTCGTCATCGCGACGAGCGCGTCGCGGACGGTCGCGGTCTCGGGAAGGGCCACGAGGCGTTCGCCCGAACGCATGACGTCCGTCACGCGCGTGAGTAGCGTCCTGCCTATCGCGCCGGCGGGATGGAGTCGGGCGTAGTCCTCGCGTCGGAAGCCGCGGATGTCTAGAAGCGTCATGGCGATCGCGTCGCCGATGGCGAGCGTCGCGGTCGTGCTGGCCGTCGGGGCCATGTCGAAAGGATCGGCCTCTTTGCGCGCCGGGACTTCGAGCATCACGTCGCAATGGACGGCCATGGGGCAGTCTGCGACGCCTGCGATGCCGATGATCCTGATATCGCGGCGGCGTATGGCGGGCAGGACGCGCAGGATCTCCTCGGACGCACCGGAGAAGCTGAGGGCGATTACGCAGTCTCGGTCCGCGAGCATGCCGAGGTCCCCGTGCATCGCCTGCACGGGGTTGAGGACAAAGCTCGTGGAGCCGGTGCTCGCCATAGTCGCGGACATCTTCTCGGCCACTGGAAGGTTCTTGCCGACTCCGGTAACCGCGATTCTTCCGCCGCATTCAAGCGCTTTCTTCAGAAGCTCAACCGCATCCGCGAATGATTCGCCGATGGCGTCGCGAGTGGCCGTTACGGCCTCAAGCTCGATGTCGAAGACCTCCCGCGCTCTCGCGAGCCACGAGGATTTGTCGGTGGCCGACGCCTTGATCATTGGTGTCATTCCTTACTCCTGGAGGTTCGAGTCGGCAACGATCATTTCCGCCCTGCTTTCTTCGCCGCGTCAATCTCGGCCAGTGTGAGATGGGTGCCGGAGACACGAACAGGGGAAGGGAAGGCGGACTTTCCCGCCATGTTCTCCATGCACCATTCAAAGCACCAGACTGCCTGTTGCGTCATGGAGCGTCGGTTCGCCGCCGCTGTAGTCTTAAGCCAGTCATGGATGTTAGGCGGAGCGTTTTTAATCAATATCGCGGACATAGGCGCA
>JAFSZJ010000115.1 GCA_017458965.1 Kiritimatiellia bacterium
GGGCGGGGCCTGGTTGGAGACGCCGGCCGCGTCGAGCTTCGCCTTGAGGTCGAGCACGGCCTTCTTGGTGGGCTCGAGAACGGCGTCGAGGCGGCGGACGACCGTCATCGGGAGGATGACGTCGCGGTACTTGCCGCGGACATAGACATCGCGGAGGCAGTCGTCGGCGATGCCCCAGATGAAGGAGACAAGGCTGGAGATATGCTGGGCGGACATTGAAGAGGACCAGAAAATACGGGATGGAATGTTTGTCGCTAAGCCACGGCGGGCAATGGACATCACGCGGGTAAATGCGATTCTACCAGAAAAACAGGGCCATGCCGATGAGCATGTATGGTAGACTTGGCGCCGTGGAAGCGGCTGTCGAGTTCGAGGATCTGACGAAGGTCTATGAGATGGGCGCGGAGCGCGTGCATGCGCTTCGCGGCGTCTCGGCGCGGTTCGAAAAGGGCAGTTTCTGGGCGATAATGGGGGCGAGCGGATCGGGCAAGAGCACGCTGCTCTCGATCCTGGGCTGTCTGGACCGGCCGACATCCGGGACATATCGGCTGGGCGGCGAGGATGTCTCTCGGCTCGACGACGACGCCTTGTCGGACATCCGTCTGCGCCACCTCGGCTTCGTATTCCAGAGCTTCAACCTCGTCCCGCAGCTGACCGTGGCCGAGAACATCGCGCTACCTCTGTATTACCAGGGGGTCTCCGAACGCGAGAGCGCGGAGCGCGCGGAAAAGTTCGCGGCGACGGTCGGCCTTGAAGGGCGGCTGACGCATCGCCCGGCGCAGCTTTCAGGCGGACAGCAGCAGCGCGCCGCGATCGCCCGCGCCCTTGCCACGGATCCGACGGTGATCCTCGCGGACGAACCGACCGGCAACCTCGACACCGCCACAAGCATCGAGATCATGAAGCTCTTCCGCGCCCTCCATGAGCGCGGCAAGACGATAGTGATGGTGACGCACGAACCCGACATAGCGGACTGGGCGGAGCACCGCCTCGTTCTGCGCGACGGCCTGGTGAAGGAGGCGACATGACGCGCGGGGCGTGGTCGGTCCGCGTCGTGCGCGATGTGCGGCTCGGCGTTAAAAATGTCCTTCTGCACAAGCTTCGGTCCCTGCTCACGATGCTCGGGCTCGTATTCGGCGTCGGCAGCGTGATCGCCATGCTTGCCATAGGCGAGGGGGCCAGCGAGGAGGCCATTTCGCAGATAAGACGCCTTGGCTCGCGCAACATCCTCCTTCGCGCAGCGAAGCCGGCCGCCGACCAGAATTCCAACTCCGGCCGCGCCAGGCTTTCCGTGTACGGCTTGCTCTACGACGACGCGCGGCGAATCAGCGAGACGATACCCGGCGTGGTGCGCGTGGTTCCGGTCAAGCAACTGGAGCAGTCCGGCCGGTTGCGCGGACGCGATCTCGAGATGAGGATCGTCGGGACGACCGCCGACTGGTTCGATTTGGTGAAAAGGCCGATTGTCGCTGGACGCGTCCTGTCCGCAGAAGACATCTCCGGTCGCGCGCATGTCGCGGTCCTTACCGAATGGGGGGCGCGCCGCCTGCTAGCCACGGAGCATGCTCTTGGCGAGACTCTCACCCTTGGCGGCAACGCCTACGAGGTGGTTGGCATCGTCCGAAGCGAGGAGAGCGACGGACAGGGCATGCAGGCGCCTGACGCCCGGACGGACGCCTACATCCCGCTTGCCACGGCGCGCGAGCGCCACGGCGATGTTTTCTTCAAGCGGACGCAGGGGGCGCAGGTCCGCGAGCAGGTGCAGTTGCACCAGATACTCGTGGAGACGGCGGACGAGGCCCTCGTAGAGCCGACGGCGAGGGCGATCGAGCGTTCGCTCGAGACCTTCCACAGGAAGAAGGACTACGAGGTGAGCGTCCCGCTGGCGCTTCTGCGCCAGGCGCAGGCGACGCGGCGGACATTCTCGATAGTCCTTGGCGCCATCGCGGGCATAAGCCTGCTGGTAGGCGGCATCGGGATCATGAACATCATGCTGGCGACGGTGACGGAGCGCACGCGCGAGATCGGCATACGGCGCGCTATCGGTGCGCGGCGGTCGCAGATCGTCTCGCAGTTCCTCGTCGAGGCGCTCGTCCTCTCCGCCGTCGGTGGCGCCATCGGCATCGGGCTGGGGGTGCTCATCCCTCGGCTGGTCACGGTCTTCGCGGGGATGCCGACCGTGGTCACGGCATGGAGCCTCCTGCTGGCCTTCGGCATCAGCGTCGGCGTCGGCATAGTGTTCGGCATGTATCCTGCCGTCCGCGCCTCGCGCCTCGACCCCATCGTGGCCCTCCGCCACGAGTAGTGAAGAGGTCTATCGCTTCCTCACCGCATTGGCACGGTCGAACGGACCTTGGTGCCTGATGCGCGGCGGTTCTCGAAAACGTTGTCCGTGGCGATGTCAAGGTACGAGTCCGGGTATGCGCCCTCCTCGCCGACCGACACCATGGTGCCGTTGGGGGCGACCGGCGACTGCACGAACCGGCAGCCGGATATGCTGACATGACCGCCATTGGGGCAGTTGACCAGATAGCTGCACCGCCCGTCGTCGCCGTCGTCGAAGACGCATCGTTCGATGACCGTCTCAAGGGCGCGGCTCTTGAGCGCGTGGCCCTCGCGGGCGTGGTCCGACACGCAGTCGCGGAAAATCAGCTTCTTGGCGCGTCCGACATAGATGTTGTGCGAGTAGCCGTCGCCGAACCCTCCGCCGCGGAATACGCAGCGTTCGAAGGTCAGCACCGCGTTAGTCGCGACGCCGGAGAGGAAACCGTCTTCGTTGTCCTCGAAGCGGCACTCCGAGACCATAAGCGCGCCATCCGCCTCGTGGCGGATGCCGGCCCCGTTGCGGTCGCGGCAGGCCGCGCCGCGGAGCGTCAACCCGCGTATCGTCACGTTCGTCCCCTGCACGACCCACAGCCCCTTGCCCGCAGCAGTGCGCCCCTCGGCGTCGAGAATCGTCTTGTCTGGACCTTCGCCAAGGATTGTCAGATTGTTTGCGCGCCATACGCACACATCTCCGCGCCATTCACCAGCGGCGATGCGGACCGTGTCGCCGTCCTTCGCGACCTTGGCGGCCTCCGACGGCTTGCCAAAAGCCGCGCCAGGTCCTACATTCAGTTCGGCGCCGGTCGCCACCGTCGCCATCGCAAGAAAAATCGCCAGCGAGACGCCTGCTGCCTTGATGTGCCTGATGTGTCGCATAAGCTGGATGAAGTCAATCCTGAAGATCGGCAAATGTTATCTTGGTTCCCACGACGACATGGACGAGGCGTCGACAACGATGGCGGTATCGGGGAATGGACCTGCGGCGTCCTCAAGCCCAGGTACCCATGGCAGCACATCTAGCACATCTATGCGGGCCTCGCCGACATTGTCCGTAAGAGCCGCGTATATTGGCACCGTCTCATGGATTCGTGGTAGCAAAAGGACAAAATCAAATGGCCCTTCCTTGAAGATTGGTTCACTGGGAAGAAGAAGCCACTTGCGAAGCAGGGATGATATACGCAGTTCGCCGCGCAGGACATCGCCGGCAATGTGCACGGCCATTGATCCATTAGGGTGTTTTTTCGAATTGATGCGCATTAACGAACACCAGTGCAGATCCCTGCCATCCCAGTCATTGGCCGCTATTTCAGATACATCAAATGCCTCTTTCTGCCGCGTAGAGGCTTTGCCATCGGCAAGAACAAGGCATGTCGAGGAACAAGACCGTGTCGATTTGAACGTTTCAAAATAGGATGCGGGTTCTGCACCGGAGATGCGTCTGAAGTAATGCCATCCATGATTGGTGCCGAGCGCCCTTGATGGTGGGCTGACGGGTGGAAGGAAAACAGAGGCATGAAGACCTCCTATTAAACCTGCAAGCAAAAGCGCGGAAGCCACCGCCATGCGCCATGGCGTCTGACCGGCAAGAAGCCAGGGCACTGCCATTAGAACGACCGGCAATACAAGGCAAATTGACTCCTGGGCCATGGTGAGTGTGGAGAATGTGTCCCTAAAAGGCATCCAGAAGGAGCGGAACATATCGAATTCCCACATGCCGAATGGGGATAGGACAAGACCGCCAAGGGAACAGAAGGGAGATATCGCGAAAAGGTAAAGAATGGGCATGGACGCCATAAACAGCCACCAGCTTCTGCCGACACGTCCGCACCTGTCAAGGAACAGCGCGCCAAACGGCACCAAGCTGGGGATGGCCTGCAAATAATAGCGCGCTGAAATGCAGGAGCCGTCCAAAACACCGTGATTCGCGCAGCAGGAGACAAGCGTGGTGATTTCAACCGCCAGGGCAACGGTGGCGGCGGAGCGAAGGGGTCTCTCCCCTTTTGCGATAAAGACCACTGGAGTTGTGGCGAGAAGCCATATTAGCGGGAAAATCGGCCCTATGCCCCTTCTATATGTGAAAACCGCTAGCATTGCGGAGGGACGTGACATGAAAATCTCTGAAAATTTGAAGGAGTCGCATCCTTCGAACATTCTGCCATGCACGTACCATAGCGCCCCCCATGACGCAAGCAGCACGAGCAGGGATGCGAGAATAGGAACGAACCCCTTTCGATCAGTCGTCATGGTCTTGAGCATAAACGATGCGTAAAGCACGATGGCGACAGGGAAGAAGCGCATGTGCGCCACTGGAAGGTACGCGCAGCAGACCGTCGCCGCGAATATCGCGATCTTCCGACGTGCAGGATCATCGAATGCCAGGAACGACCAGAACGCCCAAATGCAGAGGGCGCAGCCAAGCATTTCGGGAAGGCGGCTGAGCGCGGTGAAGTTCCAGAACCAGGACAAGCCGATTACAATCGTTGAAACGGCGGACGCGGCCGGAGTCGCCCGGCAACGAAGGCATGAGGCATGGATGCCGCACAATCCAAGCGCACCCAGCAGCATGCACAGGGCGGAAATCCCCGCATCCCCTGCAAGGCGCGCAAAAGGCCAGGCCAGAAGTGGCCACCCAAATCCATGGACGCTGAAGATGCGCCCTTTTGCGTTTCTGCGCATGTGGGAACGGTATATGAACCCCGATTGCTGGCTTGGCGGGACTTTCTCCTCTTGCATCCATCCGTTGACGCGTTCAGTAAGATCGAGGTTCCCGCATTCGACGAGGTTCTCTGTCTGCACCATGTAGTGGCAGACGTCCCCTCCGCCATCAAAGCGGTTCCTCCCCTGCCAATGGTGGACTATGAACAGCGACATGAACGCCAGGGCGAAGACAAGCATCCCGGAAGTGGCGGGAAAGCGGACGCGGCGCCCGTTCTCGAACAATGGTCGCGTGAGTCTCTCCGCGCAAAGCGCCATAAGCATGGGGACCCCAAGCGGAATCGCCATGGCCGCCATCGACACACCAATCCATGCCGAAGAATGCCGTACGGCGACGAGGACGGGAAAGAAGGCGAGGGGCCGCAATCCGTCCAAGACAAAGACCAGGCCTCTTGCCCGTGTTGTGTCGGATGTCAGGCGGGCCGTGCGTAACCATGCGAGCAGCGGCTCCGCCACAAGCGTGGCGAATACGAGCGGAAAGCAACGGCAAATTCTGCCGCTGACCCATCCCTGCAGGACCGTTCCTGATGGTGTGGCGTACGCCCCTTCGATCGGGAATGCGCATGAGATGGCGAAGATGCCAACGGAAAGAAGAAGCCAGATGGCGGCTTCAAGTGCGCGGGACGCAAATCCGTGGCTTCTCTTCATAGTCATAGATGCGTTGCCTTTTGCACGGGTTAGCACCCGCCATGCCACCACTATAGCCCCAGGTCCATCTGGCCGGAGACGACGACCTTGCGGCCGTTCTCTATGGATGGGTCGGAGGTGTCGTAGACGCAGAACTTCACGGACGGGAAGCGCGAGCCGAGGGCCTCCTTGATGTACTTCTGCACCGCGGCCACGTTTGCCTGGTCGTCGTCGGAGAAGCCGATGCTGATCGGGCGCCAGCCGAAGCTGTCGCCGTTCATGCGCTCGAGGACATGGAAGAGGTGCTCGACGAAGTCGCGGATGGCGAACTGCTTGCGCTCCTCCGATGTCGGGGCCGCGCCCTTCACGCGGCTGTCCATCCAGGCCTTGAAGTCCGGGTTGGTGACCGCGTGGTAGCGGTTGAGTCCGAGGTAGTAGGCTATCTCCTCGTCGTCGGTCCCGAATTCGCGGACGCCGTCGTAGCAGTAGCGGTAGCCGCGCAGGTTGGCGAGCATCTCCTGTCGTTCGGCGGGGGAGAGGACGAGGCGGATGAACGATTCGACCCCGGCGCGCAGCGTCGCGCTTGCGTGGCCGCGCGCCGTGACTATGGCGAAGAGGCGACCTTCCACAAGTGTCTTCTTGAATGTCGTGAAGCTGGGGCCCGGCGGTTCCTTGCCGCTCATCACGCGGTCTATGGCCTCCTCGGTGTCGCGGACGAAGCGTCCGGCGCGGTCATCCGCCGGAGCGTCGTCCTGGAACTCGATGAAGGCCGCGTCGCGGTCGTCGTGGAGCGGTCGGTAGTTTGCCGTGTCCTGGCGGACGATGCTGAAGACGGATGTCGAGACGCTGTGATGGCGCCATGTGCCGTCGGGCTGGCGCTTCTCCAGATGGATGCGCGTCGGCATGTGGAGGATGTTGTCGTCCCAGTCGAAGATGTAGTACTTGAAGTCGCGCAGCGCGACCTGCGTGTTGATGTCGGGATGCTCTACCATTCGACCACCTTGACGTTGGCCGCGCCTGCCGCCTCGCGGAGTGTCGCCAAAATGTGGGCCGGCGCATCCGCCGGGGCGGGGATCGGGCCGATCTGCAGATCGCGGTCTTCCGGGGCGATCAGTGACATGCGATCGATCGAGGCCGTCGCCTGCGCGTAGGAGCGCTGGAAAAGCGCGCATGAGGCGCGGTAGAGTTCGCCTTCCGGCGGCAGGGCGCCAAGCGCGCGCGCGGCCGAGAAGAGAAGGTTCGCGCGCTCCAGTTCGGCGCGTTCGCCGGATGCCACGCCAAGGAGGAAATGCGCGTAGGGCCATAGCGGCTTGGCTCCGACCACCATGCGCAGGATCGAGGTCGCGTCGCGCTTCTGCCCGAGGAAGTAGAGCGTGACGGCGTTGGATATGTTCTGGGCGAGCGGATCGGGTACGAGCGCGTCTTCGCCATCGTCGTCTATATCGTAGCGCATCCCGTTGGGGAAGACCTCCATGTCCGCCTTGAGTGTGTCCAGGTCCTTCTTGCCTAGACCAAGAGCACGGGCTATGTCATCCAGACTCGCGGGCTTCACCTCGGCTGGCGGTGCGGTCCTGGCGCCTTGCGCAGGTTCGGCGGCCTTGGCTGCAACGGTGTCCGCCGTCTGCGTGGTTTCCGGCGGTGGCGCGTCGCCGATGTAGCGTGCCTTCGGGGTGGTGGGCTGGCTCTTTTCCGCAGCCATTCCCTGCTCCTCGAGCTTGTCCATGAGGATGCCGAGCTTCGTCCTGAGCTGGTCGTTCGTGGCGGCCAGTTCCTTGTTCCTGAACATGAAGGTGATCAGCACGGGCGCTATCGCCAGGGCCGTGATGAGGACGGAGAACACGACGATGGAGAGCGTACCTTCGGGAAGCGGCCGGTTCGCCGTCTGGCTCTTCCTGCCGAAGGTGCGGATCGAGTAGTCCTGGATGTCCTCCACCTTGATGAACGGCGAGGAGTCGGAACCTCCTGAAGACGACCTTGACGACGAGGATGATCCGGATGCCGAGGATGAGGAGTGA
>JAFSZJ010000116.1 GCA_017458965.1 Kiritimatiellia bacterium
GCCCCAACGTGAACATCTTCCGCGATCCCCGCTGGGGGCGCGGGATGGAGACATGGGGCGAGGACCCGTTCCTCACCGGGTCGCTCGGGACGGCCTTCATCAAGGGCCTTCAGGGCGATGACCCCGTCTATCTGAAGGCCGCGGCATGCGCCAAGCACTACGCCGTGCACTCCGGTCCGGAACCCCTGCGCCACACGTTCGACGCCAGGCCGTCGAAGAAGGACCTCTTCGAAACCTACCTGCCGGCGTTCGAGATGTGCGTCCGCGAGGGCCATGTAGAGGCGATCATGGGCGCGTACAACCGCGTCTATGGCGACAGCGCCTCGGCCAGCAAGTATCTGCTGACGGACATCCTCCGCGGCATGTGGGGCTTCACAGGCCATGTCGTCAGCGATTGCGGGGCTGTTTGCGACATCTGGAACCGGCACGGCATAACATCTACACCGGCACAGGCGGCGGCGCTGGCCATCAAGTCCGGTCTAAACGTCGAATGCGGCAACTGCTTCAAGCATCTTCTGGAGGCGCTGCAGCAGGGGCTGGTCACGGAGGAGGAGGTCTCCGAAGCGCTCGCGACGCTCCTTACCACGCGCTATCGCCTTGGCATCGCCGAAGCCGACCCCGAATGCCCATACAATAAGACCGGCGAGGGCACGCTGTGCTCGCCGGAGCATCGCGAACTCGCCCGCCGCATGGCGCGCGAATCGATGGTCCTGCTCAAGAACAACGGAATCCTTCCGCTCGACCCGACGCGCGGGAGCATCGGCGTGTCCGGAGCCGGCGCCGCCGACGCCTATTCGCTTTTCGGCAACTACTACGGCGTGTCGGACCACTACTCGACATTCGTAGAAGGCATAGCCGCCGCCGTCGATCCCGGGGTGCAGGTCGTGTTCGAGCCGGGCTTCCTGTACGGCGGCGCAGCATCGAACACGCGCCATCCGTGGGATGGCGAGGTGCAGATAGCCGTGATCGGCCACACCAACGCATACGAGGGCGAGGAGAGCGAGGCCATCGCGACCGGCGCAGCAGATGGCGACCGGGTCAACCTCAAGCTGCCGGAGAACCAGCTCGCCTATCTCCGCAACATGCGCGCGCATCTGAAGGATCGCAAGATCATCACGGTGGTCACCGGCGGCAGCCCCGTAGAGCTGGACGAGGTCATGGAGCTGAGCGACGCCGTCATCTTCGCATGGTACGCCGGCGAGGAGGGCGGCAACGCGCTCGCCGACCTCATCTTCGGACGCGAGGACTTCTCAGGCCGCCTGCCGATCACCTTCCCGGTCTCCGCCGACGTCCTTCCGCCTTTCGAGGACTACTCCATGGCCGGGCGCACCTACCGCTACCAGACGGATGGAATCGCCTTCCCGTTCGGATACGGCCTCTCCTACACGCGCTTCGAGCATGGCCCAATCAAGGCGGACATCCCCCAGGATGGCCCGGCTTCGGTGTCGTTCGTGGTGTCGAATGCAGGCCAGCGCGATGGCGTCGCCGTCGTCCAGCTCTACGTCTCTACGCCAAACGCCGGCAAGGGCCATCCGATCAAGTCTTTGGTTGCCTTCCGCCGCGTGCCGCTCAAGGCCGGTGAGAGCGCGACGGTCGCGTTCGAGGTGCCAGGCGAACGCCTCACCGA
This sequence comes from Kiritimatiellia bacterium, assembly GCA_017458965.1. Lineage (GTDB taxonomy): Bacteria > Verrucomicrobiota > Kiritimatiellia > RFP12 > JAAYLN01 > RGIG3612. Next base: position 1,628 of record JAFSZJ010000116.1, read on the forward strand.
GGTGCAGGAGGACGGTTCCCGCATCCGACCCGAGGGAGAATACTCGTTCTCGGTCGCCCTCTAGGCGTAGCCACGCGGTCGTGCGCCGTGTCCCTGCCCGATCTGCCAATACGTGACGTGCTGCCCCAAGTCGCCTCGGCGCTTGAGGCGGGGCGCCCGGTTGTGTTGCAGTCCCCTCCCGGAACAGGCAAGACGCTCCTGACCGCACCCCACATCCTCCGCGAATGCGCGTTCCTGAATGGGCGCAAGATCCTTCTCCTTGAACCTCGCCGTCTGGCCGCCCGCGCCGCCGCGCGGCAGATGGCGTCGCTTCTCGGCGAGGAGGTGGGCGGAACCGTAGGCTATCAAGTGCGGCTGGAGCGTGTGGTCGGCCGTTCAACACGCATCGAGGTACTTACCGAGGGGCTTCTTTCCCAACGTCTTCTGCACGACCCGGAGCTGAAGGACGTAGGCCTCATCATCTTCGACGAGTTTCACGAGCGAAGCCTTCAGGCCGACTTCGGTCTCGCCCTCTCGCTGGACGCCCGCGCCGCTCTACGGCCAGATCTCCGCATCGTGATAATGTCCGCGACGCTCGACGCCTCGGCAATGGCGGCGCTCCTCGGGGAAAAAACGGCCGTCGTGCGCGCCGAGGCGCGGACATGGCCGGTTGACACACGCTACCTTTCGCGTCCGCCGGGCGCCGCGCCGATTCACGAGACGATGGCCAACGCGATCGTATCCGCCCTTGCGAAGGAGAGCGGGGGCATCCTCGCCTTCCTTCCCGGCGAAGGGGAGATACGCCGCACGGAGGAGCGGCTTCGCCGCGAGCGTCTGCCCGCCGGTACGGACATCCACCCGCTTTACGGAGCGCTTCCGCGCGAGCGGCAGGACGCCGCCGTGGACCCATCCCCGCCCGGTCGCAGAAAAGTCGTGCTGGCGACGTCGATCGCGGAATCGAGCCTCACGATACGCGACATCCGCATAGTCATCGACGCCGGGTGGATGCGCGTTCCGCGCTTCTCGCCGTCAAGCGGCATGTCGCGCCTTGAGACCCTGCGCGTCACGCGGGACCGCGCCGACCAGCGCCGGGGGCGCGCCGGACGCCTTGGCCCTGGCGTCTGCTACCGCCTTTGGGATGCGGCCACCGACGCGAACCTTCTGCCCGAGGCCTTGCCGGAGATCCTCGATGCCGACCTCGCCCCCGTGCGATTGCAATCCGCCGACTGGGGCGTGTCATCGCGAACGGGTCTGCCATGGCCTACGGAACCTCCGGATGCGTCATGGCGCAGGGCCGAGGCGCTGCTGCGCTCGCTTGAGGCATTGGACGCGGAAGGCCGGATCACGGCGCGTGGCCGCAGGCTCGCGGACATACCGGTCCATCCACGGCTTGCGCACATGATCGACAAGGCATCGGAGTTAGGAGCCACGCGCCATGCGGCGCTTCTGGCGGCCATCGTGGAGGAGGCGGCAGCCGATCCAGCGCTTCGGGACGAGTGCGACGTGAGACGCGTATATGAGCGCGTCCGTGGCGCCGACAGGCTTATGGGGGAAGGCAGGCTTCCAGCCGAGTGGATGTCGCGCGTCAAGCGGCTGGCCGACAACTGGGCGCGTCATGCCAGGGACGACGGCGGCGCGGAACCCGATGTCGGCCGTATGCTTGCATGGGCCTATCCTGACCGCATTGGCGAGAAGCGGGATTCGCTGGGGCACTTCCGCCTTTCCGGCGGCCGCGCGGCCCTTGCCGGACCGGAGACGGGGCTCTCTGAGGCGAAGTGGATCGTCGCGGCCGAACTGCAGGAGCGTGGCGGCGACGCGCTTGTCCGTCTTGCCGCGCCGGTTGACATCGGGGACGTGGAGCATGACTTCGCGGATCAGGTCGAGGCCGAGGACGTGGTGCGCTGGGACAGGCGCTCCGACAGGGTCGAGGCCGTCCGTCGCAGACGCCTTGGCGCGCTTGTCCTTGGCGAGGGACCATTGCAGGATCCGCCGCAGGAACTCGTCGACAGGGCGCTATACGAGGGCATCCGGCTTAAAGGCGTCCAGAACCTCGGATGGGACGCCGCATCGCGCAATCTTCAGGCGCGCATACTTTTCCTTCGACGTGTTCGCCCCGCCGATGACTGGCCCGACGTGTCGGACGAAGCACTCGCCAACGATCTTGAGGGATTCCTCGGCGGATGGCTTGTGGGCGTCACGCGCTGGGAGCAGGTTCGCAGGGTCGGTCTTCTCGCCCCGCTTGAGGCTTCCGTCAAGGGCAGGATGCGGCTTGTCGATTCCCTCGCCCCTACCGCGATCATGCTCCCGTGCGGACATCGGGCGCGCATCCAATACGATCATGGCGAGAAGCCGGTCGTTTCGGCGAAGCTCCAGGACTTCTTCGGCCTCAAGGCGACGCCGCTTCTGGCCGGCGGTCTGGTCAAGCCGCTTCTCTCGCTTCTTTCGCCGGCGCAGCGGCCCATAGCGGCCACGGACGATCTGGAATCCTTCTGGAAGACCGGATACCCGCTCGTCCGCAAGGAGATGCGCGGACGCTACCCCAAGCATCCATGGCCGGAGTCCCCCGCCTGATCGGCAATGGTGGTATAATCAAATGAACTTTTCAGGAAAGGCTTGAAAGCTATGCATCCATTCAGAACCCACAACTGCGGCGAGCTCCGCGCGGCGAACGACGGCGAGACGGTGCGTCTCGGCGGCTGGGTATTCCACAAGCGCGACCACGGCGGCATCCTCTTCATCGACCTCCGCGACCACTACGGACGCACCCAGGTCGTCGTACATCCCTCGCGCCCGTTCTTCCAGCAGTGCGCCGACATCCGCTTCGAGAGCGTCATCATCGTCACCGGCAAGGTCGTCAAGCGCGAGGAGGCGATGATCAACCATGAGATCCCGACGGGCGAGATCGAGCTCGTCGCGGACGAGGTCTTGTTCGAGTCGCCAGCCGAGCAGACGCCGATCTACCTGGCCGGCGAGGCCGACGAAGTCGGTCCCGAGGACCTCCGCCTCAAGTACCGCTACCTCGACCTCCGCCGGGAAGGGCTCCACCGCAACATCGTCCTCCGCTCGCAGGTCATATCCTTCCTCCGCAAGAAGATGGAGTCGCTCGGCTTCAACGAGTACCAGACCCCGATCCTCACCTCGTCCTCCCCCGAGGGCGCACGCGACTTCCTCGTCCCGTCCCGCCTCCACCCGGGAAAGTTCTACGCCCTGCCGCAGGCGCCGCAGCAGTTCAAGCAGCTGCTTATGATCGCGGGCTTCGATCGCTATTTCCAGATAGCGCCCTGCTTCCGCGACGAGGATTCCCGCGCCGACCGCTCGCCCGGCGAGTTCTACCAGCTCGACATCGAGATGTCCTTCGCCACGCAGGAGGATGTCTTCGCCGTCGTAGAGGACGTCCTGCTTGCCACCTTCAAGAAGTTCGGCACGAAGAAGGTCGATGACGGTCCCTTCCCCCGCATCCCCTACCTTGAGGCGATGGACAAGTACGGCTCCGACAAGCCCGACCTCCGCAACCCGCTCTTCATGATCGACCTCAACGACCTCTTCAAGGCGAGCGCCTTCAAGGCCTTCGCAGC
>JAFSZJ010000117.1 GCA_017458965.1 Kiritimatiellia bacterium
AGGCTCCTCCCGCCAATCATCGGCGACCAGATGATGCTTCCATTGACCTAGGCACCCACCTCCGGCCATCAAACATAAACCCGCCGCGCTGGAAAATTTCGGCGGGGTGACATCTCGTCTTCCTCAACTGCGATTTTTAGGCTAAACCGCGTTTGTCATTCGCCACGGCGTGCGCAGCCGCCGTCGTTCTCGAAGTAGGTCTTCTCCCACAAATGGTGGAGGTGATCGCGGAAGAATACGCCGTAGGAGTGGCCGCCGTACCATTCGAGGACAGCCGAGCGGATCGTGTTGCCGCGGAAGCCTTCGAGCGAGGCGATGTCGAGCTGCGTCGTCGGCGTCTCGTTGATTGTCGATATCTGCCGCAGGAAGTTCTCGCGCCCCCAGACATGGTCGCCGATATGGCTGTGGCCGTAGAAGTGGGCCAGATGGTCAGGCGGCAGCGGGCGCAGCAGTTCCTGGAGGTCGCCCTCGAAATCGCGGTTGCCTCCCTTGAAGGCGTAGTGCGAGAAGGTGAAGAAGGGCTTGCCGAGCGCGGCCATGCGCTCGCGGACGAGCGAGGCGTCCGCCTCGTAGTCGTGGTCGTTGGGCGCGTCGGCGGGCATGCTCTGCCTGTAGCAGTGGGACGTGTACCAGCGGCCGTGCGCGCGTTCGGCCCTGTCCGTGAGGAAGAAGAGCGCCACATCGCCGAAGTCGGCGGTGAATGACCAGTCCTCAAGGTCAGCCGACGTGTGCCACTGCGCCTCCTTGAGAATGGCTTCGCGGATCGGGATCTTCACGCCGTCGGCGCCGCCGTAGCGCCGGAAGTAGTCGAACTCGTGGTTCCCCATCACGTAGTATGCCGGGGCGTCAACGCGGGCGAGAAGGCGCACCTGCATGTCCGCCATGTCCTCAAGATGCGACAGCGTTGCGCCCTCCGTCGAGTCGCCGAGGTAGCACATGGCGTCTATGTCCAGACCGAGCGAGAGGAAGTCGCAGACCGCCGTCTCCATGCAGAAGGTGGCGCTGCGCGGGTCGCTCTGCTGGAGGTCCGAGAAGACCCAGAAGCGGTGGAGGGGCTCCAATGGTGACATGTGCGAGGTTGCTATCGATTCCATTTCGAATGCGGTATCACTGGTCAGTGCACGTGGTAGATCTGCTGCATCGTGGCGCCGTCGCGCTCGATCTCAATGGTGATGAAGTCGAAGTCGGCGTCGCTCGTGAAGCGGCGGATGAGCGATTCGGCTGCCATCCTGTTCGTCATCGGGATGTAGTTGACCTTCCTGACGATGTCGCCCTGCAGAAGACCCGCGGCATCGAAGAAATCCTTCTCGCCCTTGACGTCGAGGACATAGCCGCCAATCGATCCGCCATCCTCATAGACGGGGGCAAGCGAATCGAAGACGGCGACGAGCCTCTCCGGACGCGCCTTGAGCTCGTCGACGTACTCCAGGACGGCGTCGCGGGCGAAGAACCATTGGTTGGTCCCCTTGCGGGATCCGCCCATGCGCCGGAAAAAGGCGCTGGAGGAATCGGCGGGGGCGGAAGATGAGGCGGCTCCGTCGGAGTTTCCGTCAGCCCCGGTCCCCGCCCAATCGAAGCGGAGCGTCTCGTCGCCATCCGGCGTCGAGACGACGACGCAATCGGCGCGGACTTCGGAGACGCGGCATCCATCAAGCAACATGTCCCCTGCCCTATAGCTTCTCTGCCGCTTCGTCGAACGCTCCTCGATGAAGGCCATGTCGAGGCTTATGGTCACGAGGCGGAACATCTCGCCGATCGGAGGCGCGGACGGCTTCGGCCGAACATCCTCCGTCGCCGGGACGAGAAGCGAGGCGTGGCGCTCCAGGATGCGTGGAGCGGGCTGGGGCGGAGAGCCTTCGCCGATCTCCGGCATCGGCTCCGGGCCCTTGCCGCGCAGGAGCGATGCGACGCACATGACGACGGCAAGAGCCGTGACCACCCACGCGAGCGGTCCGAGCACATGCCAGTATTTGCCGTCTGCCTTCATCTGCCGATCTTCAAGATGTCCGCCGACCGAGCTGCCGTAAGCCGGATTCTGTTGGCCGCCGAAGCGGCCGAGGTCATTTGTCTAGCGCGGTCAACCCGGGGGCATACGCATCGCTGCGGCGGCGCGGGCAGCGCCTTAGCCCCCCTATTCGACCTTGCTCCGGGCGGGGTTTGCCTGGCACCGCCCATCTCTGGACGGCCGGTGGTCTCTTACACCGCCTTTTCACCCTTGCCGCGGCCTTGCGGCCGAGGCGGTTTGTTTCTGTGGCACTTTCCATCGGCGCCGGTATGGCGACGCCGTTCCGGCCTTGACGGCCGGACGCCCTGCCCTGCGGAGTCCGGACTTTCCTCCCCGGCGCCACCTTGCGGCGTGCCGGAGCGACCCCCTCCGCTCGGACGGCGGACGAGAATATGATTGCAGAAACGCCCCGGCATTTCAAGCCAAGACACGGCAGGCATGGATGCCACCCTTCATGTATAATGAAACAAATCCTTCGGAACGGAGTCCGGAGGATGAACCCACCGATACGGAGAAAGACAATGATCCGATCCCGCCTTGCCGACATCGCGGCAGCCTTTGCGCTAGTCGTGGCCTTAGCCGCCGACGCGGCCATGCCCAACCTCGCCAAGCCCATGAATACCGATTCGCCGATAGACATCTCGGCGGACAACTTCACCGTCCAGGAAGGCGGCTGGGTCACGGCGACGGGCAACGTCCTCGTGAGGCAGGCGGATTCCCAGATAACCGCCGACACGATCAAGGTCAACAAGAGCACCGGTGAGATTGTCGCCGAAGGCAACGTCATCCTCGTCCGCGAGGGCCAAGGCGCGACACGCTCGGATCGACTTGAGTTCAACTACAAGACCGGCGAGGGCGTGACGCCCGGGCTTGATGTCGAGGGCGGGCCGTTCCGCGTGATATCCAAGGAGTCGCGCCGCCTTGCCGACGGATCCTACCTCCTCAACGACGTGCAGGTCACGACCTGCACCAACGATCCCTCCAGCTTCCATTACTGCGTCCATGCGGCAAACGCCCTGTTCATGCCCGAGCAGTTCGTGGTCATGAACGGCGCGAGCTCGTATTTCATGGGTGTTCCCTTCTTCTATTTCCCGAAAGTCAAGCGCAGCCTCGTCGATCACTTCGGCTGGCGGTTCGTGCCCGGATACGAGACCGACTGGGGCGCATACCTCCTCTCCACCTACAAGAGGCAGCTCGTCGACTTCGGAGGAGAGCATCACGACAGCCTGGACTCGTACACGCACATCGACTACCGCACGGAGCGCGGCTTCGCACTCGGCGAAGACATCGGCTGGCACTTCGGCGACAGCTCGCAGGGCGGCCACTACGGGCGCATCGGCATCTACGGCATATTCGACGACGACCCGATGAACGAGGATTTCGACCGGGAGCCGCAGCGGGACGAGGTCGAGGATACGCGCTACCGTGCGACGCTTGCGCACAAATCCACGCTCACCGAGTCCGACACCCTCGCGATCCGCACCAGCTTCTTCTCCGACAGCTACGTCATGGAGGACTTCTACGAGGACGAATTCAAGGAACTCGGGCAGCCGGAATCCTACGCCACCTACACGCACATCGACGAAGGCTGGTCCGGCGGCATCGGCGTCTACCAGCGGGCGAACAAGTTCTACGACGCCGTCAACAGGCTTCCCGAAATCTGGTTGGACGTCATGAACACGCAGATAGGCCAAACGCCGTTCTACTACGAATCCGAATCGTCCGGCGGCTTCCTGAAGCGCGATTTCGCCGACTACGACAACTCGGACAACACCGTGGCCGACTCCTACGATTCGCTTCGCGTGGACACCCGGCACACGATCTACCTCCCTGAAAAGTTCTTCGGATTCCTGAGTGTCGTGCCGCGCGCCGCATATCGCGGCACCTACTACGGCACTACATACAACGAGGTCAAGGAGGAGCATTTCGACGGCACCAACACCACGGTCTCGACGCGCTACGACGACGATGGCTCGGGACTCCGCAGCCTATTCGAACTGGGGTTCGAGACATCCTTCAAGGCATACGGGCTCTACGAGGACGAGGCCGGACGCATACGCCATATCGTCGAACCGTATATCAACTACACCTTCATTCCCGAACCCAACCTCCGCCCATTCGAGCTGCCGCAGTTCGACAGCATAGACAAACTCGACAAGGCCAACTTCGCCCGTGTCGGCCTCCGCCAGTACCTCCAGCGCAAGGTCGACAACAAAACGGTCAACCGAATCGACGCCGACATATACGGGATATACGACATAGAGGACGCCCACGGCGAATCCGGACTCCGCACCCTCGGCATCGACAGCGAGTTCCGCCCGACCGACTCTATCAAGGTAGAACTCGACGCGACATACGACGCCAACGAGTCCGAGATAGACTACGTGGACCTATGGATGACACTCTGGCAGGGCGACCGCTGGGAGGCGGCCGGCGAGTTCTACTACAGGCCGGACATCTGCGCGCAGTACACAGGCGCGTTGAAGTTCAACTTCAGCGAGCAATGGGGCGCGAAGATCTACGCGCGCTTCGACTCGGAGCTCTCCCGCATGGAGGAGATATCCGGTTATCTGCAGTACAATCTGGACTGCCTTTCGTTCCGTCTGCGCGGCAGCTACGAGCCGTCATTCACGCGTGACGACGGAACCGAACGCGAGGCCAAGTTCAAGGTCGCCTTCTACACATGGGTCCGCGCTTTCACGCCAAGCCGGTATGAGCGCAAGCTCCGCGACAGATACTTCGAGTAGCGTCGTCATGCTGGCATGACGACGCAGATAGTAGATAATAGATAGTAGATAGCAGATAGCAGATAATAGATAACAGATAATAGATAACAGATAACAGATAATAGATAACAGATAAT
>JAFSZJ010000118.1 GCA_017458965.1 Kiritimatiellia bacterium
CGCCAACCTGCGCGGCAAATGTCAGGAAAGTAATAAACGGTTTTTGCGCGGCGGGACGCCGCACCTCCAGACACATCTCACCAAAGCAAACGCCATTTGTTCTGCATAGTTCGCCACTCGCCACCCTCGCGCCAGCGGGCATGTTGGCCCGCGCTGGGCAAAGTTGTCCGTCGTTGTCCAAGTTGTTTTCAAACCTGTTCACGCATTTCTTGAAACCCGAAACTTGGAACCAGGAACAAGGAACCCGAAACCCTAAACCAGGAACCCGAAACTTGGAACTAGAAACAAGGAACCCGAAACCCTAAACCAGGAACCCGAAACTTGGAACCAGGAACCCCGAAAAACGCCACCCTTCGTAAGCTCAGCGTCCGATTGCCGGAGGCCGAGGACGCCACAGGTCTTCCGTTTGATGCGGACGCGCCGTCGAGGCGACGTCCCGTGAAGCCTTTCAGCGAAGCCATGAACACGGTGCTGAAGCACTATGGAATCGACGCGAAGGCGGTCGATACCGCAGGACTCGACGCGATGCTCCGCGCATGGCCGGAGGTGGTTGGCCCGGAACTTGAGAAGCGGCTGAAGCCCGACCGTTTCGACAAGGGCTTCCTATACGTGACGGTCGGCAGCAACGCCGAACTGTTCGAGATCAGGCAGTTCAAGTTACGCGCAATAGAGGCGAAGGCGAAGCAACACCCTGCCTTCGCCGGTTTGCGCCAGATCCGCCTGCATGTAGGCTAGGGGCTTTGCTACGCCAGCCCGACCTGCTGGGCGACGAGGGCATCGCCGCAGTACATCTTGCGGAGCTTTGGCTTCTCGATCTTGCCGGTCGGGTTGCGCGGCACCGGCGCGAAGATGATCTTGCGCGGACGCTTGTAGCGTGGCATGTCGTGGCAGAAGTCGAGGACGCCCGCCTCGTCGAGCGATGCGCCTTCCTTGACCTCGATTACTGCCGCCGCGATCTCGCCGAGGCGGGCGTCGGGAAGGCCTATGACCGCCACGTCCTTGATCGCCGGATGGGCACGTAGAAAGTCCTCTATCTGAACGGGGTAAAGGTTCTCACCACCGGTGATGATCACGTCCTTCTTGCGGTCCACCAGGTAGATGAAGCCGTCCTTGACCATCGCCATGTCGCCAGTGTATAGCCAGCCCTCGGCGTCGAGGACGGCGGCCGTCGCTTTCGGGTCCTTGTAGTACTCGCGCATGACGCCAGGGCCGTGCACGGCGAGTTCGCCGACTTCGCCTGGAGCGACCTCGCGCCTGTCGGCGTCCACTATCTTCGTCTCCCAACGATAGCCCGGAACTCCGATCGCTCCTACGTGGTCAACGTTCTCTACGCCTAGGTGGACGCAGCCGGGGCCAGTCGATTCGCTGAGGCCGTAGTTGGTGTCGTACTCGTGGTGGGGGAATATGGCCTTCCAACGCTGGATCAGCGAAGGAGGAACGGGCTGGGCGCCTATGTGCATCAGGCGCCACTGCGCGAGCTCGTACTCGTCGAGCTTCACATCGCCGCGGTCGATCGCGTCAAGGATGTCCTGCGCCCATGGGACGAGCAACCACACGACGGTGCACTTCTCCTCGCTGACCGCGCGAAGGACCCATTCCGGCTTCACGCCGCGCAGAAGCACTGCCTTTGAAGCCGAAATGAGGCTTCCGAACCAATGCATCTTCGCGCCAGTGTGGTAGAGCGGCGGGATGCAGAGGAAGACGTCGCCGCGCCGCTGCCCGTGGTGCTGCTGCTCCATCTCGGCCGACTGCGCGAGGCAGTGATGCTGGAGGACGATCGCCTTCGGGAAGCCGGTCGTGCCGGACGAGAAGTATATGGCCGCATCGTCGTCCAGGCCGAACTCTATGGACGGCGCGCGCGAGGAGCAGTAGGAGACGAGGGCGTTGTACGACTCCGCGAATGTCGGGCAATCGCCTCCTACGTACAGACGCATCCGCACCTTGGGCATGCGTTCAGCGATGTCCTCGACCCGCCCGGTGAACTCCGGGCCGAAGATGAGGATAGAGGCGTCAGCGAGGTCCAGGCAGTAGCGAATCTCCTCGGCCGTGTAGCGGTAGTTGAGCGGAACGGCCATCGCGCCTGCGCGGAGGACACCGAAGTAGATCGGCAGCCACTCCAGGCAGTTCATGAGGAGAATCGCCACCTTGTCGCCCTTCCTTACGTTGCGCGTGAGGAGGAAGTTCGCGAAGCGGTTCGCCTTCTCGTCGAACTCCGCCCAGGTCATCTCGCTGCGGAACGCCTCGATGGGGCTTGACTCGATGAGCGAGTACTCCTTCCATGTCGTGTGGCGGGCCTCAAGCTCCTGGGGGTTGATCTCGACGAGGGCGACCTCGTTCGGGTATTTGCGGGCGTTGTCCGCGAGCAGTTCCGTGATTGGTTTCATGCCAAGAAGTCCATCATTCATTCTTGTTTTTCGCAAGTTGCCGTATGCGGGGCAATAGTGTAGCAGACTTAAGCCGCAGGGGACCTTGCGCGGGCTGGGAGCCTGTGTCCCGGGGGGGGGGGGGGGCATTTCCCTTTGCCCGTCATCGAGCGATCGCTGCCGTTACAGGATCCAGGCGTGGGCGTCCTGACGGTTCATGGGAGTGGTCGTTTCTTCGGAGGCGAAATGGTCGGCGGAGTCGAAGAGGCGTATGCGAACACAACCGGAGGCCGAGGCGTCGCAGTAGGCGGCGCAGAGTGCCTTGGCCGTGGCGATGTCATCCGGCGACGCGCCTGCGGAGATGAGGCACGAGGGGCCGGGCGTTCCGATGGGGCGGGCGAGGAGGCGACCGTTTGTGATCATTCGCTGCAAGTGCTCGTTATCGGCCTTGTTGCGTCCTACGATGAGTCGTGCGCCGCCGGGGAGTGCGAAGTGGCGCCCGACGCGAAGGAGTTCGAGTTCCTCTCGGTCGTGCAGGAGGCCTCGGGCCTTGATGTCGCGCAGCTTGTTGCAGAAGAGCTTTTCTGTGAGAAGGCATCCTCCGGCAGGCGATGGGTACTCCGTTACGCCGAAATGGGCAGCCAGCTCCTGCTGACGATGGCGGGAGCGCCCTTCGATGTCGCAAAGCCGGTCGCGGTCTATGCGTCCGTCGAGTTCCGGGGCCGTGGGGTCGAGGAGCTTCGCGGAGAGCGGGCGCACGAGGATGTCCGCTACGCCGCAGTCCTTCGCCACGATCCCGAGCGACTGGCGGTTCTGGGACATCGGCCGTTGGCCAAGGACCTCGCCGGTCGCCACGAAGTCCCAGCCCCGAGCGCGCACCTCCTCGCCGGCGCGGCGGATCATGCGGGCGTGGCAGTCGATGCACGGGTTCATCGCGCCGCCGAAGCCGTGCGGCGGGTTTTCGACGAGGTCGGCTATGTCGTCGGTGAAATCGACGATGTTGAGCTTGACGCCCAGCGTCGCCGCGCCCTTCTTCGCCGGCCCGATGTTGAAGAACGGGCTTGAAAAGGTTATCGCCTCGACCTGCAGCCCCTGCTCCCGCAGGACGCATATCGCGAGCATGCTGTCGAGTCCGCCCGAAAAAAGGGACAGTCCGCGGACATGTTTTTCCATTGTCATCTTGCCTCCGCAACTCCGCCAATGTCTTGTTGTTGATGAGATTCTACCACCCAGTCTTCGTTTCTCTATAAAAAACTTGCCTTGGTGCAGGGACTTATGTATCATGGTAGTGCTAGATGGTTTTTCTATCCCAGTAGCGACAAGGATTTCAAAACTATGCATTCGTGGTCCCGCATTTTGGTCGGCATGATGCGCATGTTCGGCGCATCGGCCGTCGCCGTGTTTGTGGCGACGGTGCTGTCCGGATGCGCAATTCTGGGTGGCGGCGGACATGGTGGCGATGACGGGCCATCGTTTGGACTCGGCGGGGAAGCTGAGGCAGGAATCGGCGATGGCGGCACCAACACGGTCCAGCAGATTTCGCCCGAAAGCGATTTCGAGGTTCAGAAGATATCCTTCTCGCCGAGCGGCGAACCTATTCTGCGGCCTGGCTACATAATAAGCGTGACGGTCATGGTCGGGGAGAAGACCGAGACCCAGGCCGAGGTGCAGATATCCGCCAGCTGCGATGTGACGTTGCCGCTGGTCGGCAGCATCGACTGCACGGGGCTTACGCTGAACGGCCTTCGCAGCAAGCTCGCCTCTGGCTATGGCGAGTACTTCCACGACCCCGAGGTCCGTGCGAATTTCGTCGTGAAAGGGCCCGCGACCTCCCCATGGGGGCGGGTGTTCGTCGGCGGCCGAGTACGCAAGGAGGGCTGGGTCGTTATCCCGGCCACGCGCTCCCTCACCGTCAGCGAAGCCATCGCCCACGCCGGCGGCTTTGGAACATATGCGCGGCGTGACAATATCCGTGTCACACGCGTTGACGAGAGGGGCAAGAAGAAGCGCTTCCGCGTAAACCTCGAGGAGATCGCCCGCAAGGGCAAGGTCGAGAACGACATGCTTCTCAAGCATGGGGACGTGGTCTGGGTGCGCGAGACATCGATTTAGGCGCCGTGTTAGCGGCAGTCAATCAAGGGAAGGAACGTTGGCAATGAAGAAAGTGGTATTGATTATGGCCGGTGCGATGGCCTGTGCCGGAATCGCGATGGCCGCGCCGGCCGATGCGATAACGGTCGCCGCGAAGGATCCCGCGAAAATCCCTGCACTCGCCAAGGATCTGGGCGGCCAGCCCGTGTCGCAGTTCGCGGCGGACGTCATCTCGGCTATAGGCGCGATGCCCGGCAGCCCTTCGCACAAGACGCGCAAGATGGCGGAGGCGGCGGAGGCGTTCCTCGGCACATCCAAGGATGGCGACCTCGCCTCGCTTCTCGCGAGCCTCGTCGCGAATGTGTCCCCCGCATCTCTTCCCGCATGGGTGAACCTCTTCAAGCCGGCATGCGACGACTTCACGAAGGGGCTTTCGGACGCGGCCCACTCCAAGCTCGTGAACGACGTCATGGCCAAGATCAACGCCTTGGCCGACACGTCGGACGCCGACAAGACCGTCATCTCGTGCTTTGCGCTCAAACTGCTTGCACGCAGCACGGACCCCGCGGATACGAGCGCCTGGGTTGCAAAGGTCGCCATCCCGGCTGCATACGCGGACCAGGTCAAGGCCGCCATGCCCGGCGTCTTCGCCGGCGACTACTCCGCCGTTCTAGGCCCTGGCACCAAGGTCGTCAAGGATCTGTCGCCTCTTCACCCGGTCAACGTCGATCTGATGACCGACGACGCGCTCAACAAAAAGTATAAGCCGATAATACCATCTGAGGACAAGGTGCACTCCGATAGGTTGGGCGTTGATCGTCCCGAACCCGTCGGTGTCCCGCCGCCTCCGCCGCCGACGCCGGGTCGTCGTCGTCCGCCTGTTCCGCAGCCGTACAAGGGCCAGAACTAATTCCTCTTAGACGCAAGCAGTACGCAAGGAGAAGGAAAATGTCAATGCACTCCCGCAAGACAGGAATCGCCCTTTTCGTGGCCGGCGCGGCAGTCGCCGCGCTCGCCGTGCCTGAAAACGCCACCGAGCACTATGGCTTCTGGATCGGCGATCTGAACATCTCGCCCTACATCCAGGCCGGATATACCCGCGACGACAACTCGTCCTACGCGAGGCGTCAGAAGCAGGACATCATGGACGCCAGATCCGTCAAGCACGATACGGCCGACGGCTACTTCATCCGCCCTGGCTTCAACCTCAATCTTCCTGGCCTCGATTGGACGCTCTCCGGCGACGCCTACTATGACGCCGTGCGCTACGACGACGCGGAAGACGTGGACAACTGGGGGGAGACCCTCGGGTTCTCCGGCGAGACGGATGGCGGTCTAGGCTGGCGGCTCCGTGAAAGCGTCCGTCTCGTCGACATGGACGAGGACTTCAACAACTATTCGGATCCTTCATACCGCTACAGCACCCGTGACCGCACCGAGTCGACCTTTGGCGCCTCGCTTTCCAAACGCGTCACCGAGCGTAGCCAAATAAGCCTCGGCGGCCACCTTGGCATAACGGACTACGACAGCGAGCTCCTTTACGACTACCGCACATACGGCGGATCTCTCGGCTATTCCCACAAGCTGACCGAGCGTACGGACTGGACGCTTAGCGCCGCGCACTCCGAGTCCAAGCAGACCGACAACAGCGACAAGATGGATGTCGACTCGAAGACGAAGTCCTCTTCCGTCAGCCTCGGCGCGACATCACACCGCACAGAGCACATCGACTTCAACATATCCGCAGGAATCGGCCGCCATGAAGGAGCCAAACGCTCCGACGGCAAGTCCCGCGACAACACGGTCTTCACCTACACGGCCGGCATAAACTGGCATGGGTCCGAGCGGCTCACCTTTCGCTTCTACGGCTCGGGTCGCTATGACCCCGCCGAAGATCTCGACAGCAACGAGATCGACCGCAAGTCGGTCGGCATCTCCGCGACCTATCGTCTGACCCGTCGCCTTAGGCTCTCGGCCGGTGCCTCGTATTCCCGCGAGGAATATGAGCGCAGGGTCAGCAAGGTCACGGCCGCGAACGGCAATCCCTACACGACGGATGACCGCGGCACGAAGCGTGACGACGATCTGTACTCCGTTACCGGTACGCTGTCGTACGCGGTCACCGACTTCGCCTCGGTGTATGCGTCGTACAGCTACAGCAAGACGGAGTCCTCCATCGACGACTTCGACTACGACCGCAAGCGCCTCCGCGTTGGCGGAATGCTCCGCTACTAGCATTGCGGCGGGACGGCTTTGCGGCTGACGTGAAAAGGCAAGATGCGCAAGTTTCTGCCATCGCGAGTCGTCGTCCCTCTGCATCTGGCGTTCATTGCCGCGTATCTGGCCTGCATCCAGTGGGGTGCTGATTCGATCTGCCAGTATCTGCCGGTCGCGTTCCTCGCGGCCGGTCTGCTGGAAGTGACGATCCTCTTCCCATCCGCCCGTCGCGGCGAAGACCCCGCAGACGCCCGTTGGCGCGTATGCCGCGATGTCCTGCACGACCCTGTGTTCGTCATTGGCGTCTTCGGTTTTATGTTCATCGCCCTCCAGACGCTGAATGGCCCGCGTCAGGTCGTATTCGATTTGTCGAGAGGCGTATGGTCCTTCTCGTCGGCGCGTATACGCGACTTTCCGGCCTGCGTTGACCAGCTCCGTTCAGCGCAGGGTTTGTTCTGGTCGTTGCTTGTCATACCCGCCATGCTGGCTGTTCGGCGGGGCCTTGGCAAGCGCGGTCGTATTCTGCTCCTCAAATGCCTCGTTGCCGTCATGTCCGTGTCGGCGATTGTGGCGATTGCGACGTCATGCTTTGCGGACGCCGATGATGCGCCGTATCGCTTCGCGAAATTCCAAAGCCCCATTTCAGCCGGCATGTTCTTCCTCATGGGGTTCTGCATGGCGGACGGACTTTACGCCATCGAGGCCGGCGCTGAAGACCCGCGGCCATGGCCGAGACGGCTTCTTGTCGCTGAATGCATAGCGTGCGCCGCCGGTGTCGTCTTCTCGTTGTCCTGCCTATCGCAGGTGATTCTTGGTGGCGTCTTCGTCGTCTTGCTTGTGTATGGCGCGATCTATCTTGCGCGGCGGCTGGCCACGGCTGAAAAGATCAGGATGTTCGTAGGTGGCCTGATCATGTTGGGTCTGGCCGCGTTCCTCCATTTCGTCGCCTATCCGGGGAACCAGATAAATGGGTGCTTCACCAAAATCGCCACCCCTGAGGAATGGATGTCCGACGAGGAAAAGGCCGAACGCGAAGTGTGTGCGACGGTCGCAGGCCGCATGGCCGCGGACAACCGGTGGGTTGGCGTGGGGACATGGGGATATGCCGATTCAGACTGCTTCGGCAAGTACATGGAGGACGAGGAGTGGGATGCCCTCCCCGATGCCGAGACGACGCCGCAGGTCGTAGACAACGACGCGCTTCAGTTCCTATGCGAATACGGCGTCATAGGGCTGGTCCTTCTGGCCGCTCCGTTCGCGTTGTCTGTCCTTGCCGCGCTTTGGCGCCTGATCTGCGAATTCCGTCCGCGAAGGAAGGTCTCGGATGGTACCGGGACAAGTTCGGCCGGCGAATCCCGTCCTTTCACGGACAGGGTGACGCCGCTTGCGCTTGCGGTCATACTCGCCGTCGCCATTCCGTTCGCCATGTCATTCCATTTTTCCGTGTTTAGAGACCCGCGCAACCTTCTCACCCTCGCCATCCTGACGGCGGTTCTGCCCACGCTGCTCCCGAAACCGGGTTCCGCAGACCGATAGGATAGATAATGGGAGCATGGAGCATCGATCAATGACTAGCGAACCCTCAGACCGCAACGCGGATCAAGCCGCAACTACCCCTGCCGATGCGTCGCAGCCGGATGCCGCCCAGACATCGTCCGAAACGTCCGGCAAGCGTGGAGGCCCGCGCCATGGGCCCGCGTACTACTATGATCGCCGTCCGGCATACTACGGGTCGTCAAACTACTACGGCGCTCCCGGATACTATGGATCCGGAAGCGCGTATGGAACGACTCTCCCATACTACAGTCCCAGCGCCTCCGGAGGCGATGACGAGGGTGGCGGGTCGATGCTCGGGCCGCTCTCGATCTCACGCGTGATCCGCGTGCTCCTGCAGAAGTGGCCCACGCTCGTGGTCGCCATACTGCTTGGCCTAGGCGTTGGCTTCGCCTACTACAAGACCGCGCCGGTCACCTACAGGGCCACCGCGCTCATAGAGATGAACGTGCAGAGCGGCTCGTACATCAAGACCCAGGGCGCCGAGATCAATTCGCCCGACGAGCATGGTACCGCTGCGGAGATCCTCAACACCCGCCTGGCGCAACTGCGCGGCCCCGAAGTCATCAAGCTTGTGGCGGAACGCGTCAGAGCGGACTATCCAAGCCTCAAGACGATGACCGACGGCGAGCTTTACGGCATGATAGGCGGGGGCGTCCAGTTCAACATCCAGCACAACTCCCGCCTTGTCACGATCTCGGCCACCGACTCCAGACCGGAGATCGCGCAGAGCATCGCCAACGCATACGCGCATACCACGCACGCCTACTCCATCGACCAGACCAGGGACGCCGCCGAGGCGTCAGTGGATTGGCTGAAGTCGCGCTGCGAATCCTACAAGGCCGAGAAGGAGCGCGCCGAGGCGGCGATCCTCCAGTTCCGCAAGGACAATCAGCTCGACGTCCTCCTCAGCCAGAACGAATCGCTGAAGCTCGAGCACAACCAGTTCGCCTCCGAACTCGCCCAGGCCGAGCTGCGCGAGTCGCACGCCTCCGATCTTCTGGCCGTCCTCACATCGATCCAGAAGGATCCCGAGAAGATCAGCGCCATGCCGGAGAACGTGCCGCGCGCAGCGGAGATCAACGCGGCCCAGGCAGCGCTCCGCAGCGCGATGGCCAGTCGCGAGGCGCTTCTCCAGCGCTACACGGACAAGCATCCCGAGGTCGAAAAGGCCGATGCGCAGATCAAGACCCTGCAGGCCAACTTCCAGGACGCCGTGTGGCGCTCGCGCGAGGCCGCCAACGCAAATCTCGCGCTCATGAAGAAGCAGACCGAGTCGATCCGCGAAAAAGACGCGGAGAACCTCCGCCAGCGCGTTGAGCTCGACGGTCGCATCAACGAGACCGAAAGCCGCCTGACCCAGCTGCAGCAGGCGCGCCAGATGGCCAACGAGAACTACTCCATGATCGTCCGCCGCATAGAGGAGGTGCGCCTGAGCAGCGAGGACACCCATGCGACTGTCCGCGTCATACGCGAAGCCTCTTTGCCGACCAGACAAATAAGCCCCGATCCGCGCGTTGCCTTCTCCGCCGGCCCGATCATCGGCCTGGTCATAGGCTTCGTTTTCATACTCGTGCTTGACCGCATCGAGGACAAGATCACCTCGTCCGAGGACATCGAACGCCACATGCATGCGAAGGTCCTGGCGCTCATCCCACATGTTCCGCGCATCACCCGCAACCAGCTCGTGACTCTCGCGGCAGACAAGAAGTTCAGTAGTTTCGCCGAGGCGTTCGCCGGTCTCCGCGGCCTTCTGGAATCTCCCAAGTACCTCGACATCTCCAAGGTCGTCCTCATGGTATCAACCCAACCAGAAGAAGGCAAGACGATCACCGCCAGCAATCTCGCGGTCTCATACGCCCTGGCCGGAAGGAAGACCCTACTGGTCGATTTCGACCTTCGCCGCCCGCGCATCGGGCGCATGTTCGGCAAGGATGACATGATCGGTGACGAGCAGAGCCTTCTTGACGTCCTTGACGCCGGAGACGCATCGAAGTTCGCCAATATCGCCATCCCCTCGGGATACGAGAATCTCGATCTCGTGGTGACGCATCCCACGTCCCATATCTCCCCGGCGAACGCCATAGGTTCCCAGATGCTTCCGAAGTTCTTCGAATGGGCACACGCCAACTATGACCATGTCGTCATCGACTCGCCGCCTTTCGGTCTTGTCTCCGACTCACTTGCCCTCGGCATGCTCTGCGACTCCGTCCTTGTCGTATGCCGTCCCGAACGCTCGCGCTACGGCGCGGTCAACCATGCCCTTCGCAGCCTTGCCGAGGCGGGTTCGCGTATCATAGGCATCGTCATCAACGACGTCGATTTCGGCCGCAGCAGCACCTTCAATTCATACTCGCACTCGTACTCCAGCTATAGCTACGGCGGGAAGTACGGCTATTCCAGCCGATATGGCCGCTACGGCTACAGCAGCAACTACTACCGTCGCAGCACCGGGGACAAGTCCGTGACGTCCGCCAAGCCGTCTGACGCCTCCGCCGATGACGGGTCCGAGGAGAAGGCCGCGCCCCAGACCGGCGTCCTGGACGTCGACGACGACGAATAACCCACGATCAGCTTATGAAAACGTACCGCATGCCTCTGGTCGCAGTCGCGGCCATGATCACCATAGCCTCGTCAGGGACGGCCGTCGCCGCCGGCTTCGCGCTATACGAGACCAGCGCCCGTGGCGTCGCCATGGGCGGTGCGGTCATGGGCCAGTACAACGACGCCTCCGCCGTCTATGCCAACCCGGCCCTTATCACGGAGTCGGAGGGCACGCAGCTCCTATTTGGCCTCTCCCTCATCAACCCCGCGATGGACATCGAGCTCGCCACGCCGCAGGGTCGCCAGACCTATACGCCAGACGACCAGTGGTTCCCGCCCCCATTCGTGTACGTGACGCAAAAGCTCAACGATGACTTCTGGCTGGGTTTCGGCCTTTACACGCCCTTTGGCCTTGGGGTGAAGCACGACGGCAACTGGCCCGGCCGCTTCTCCAGCACCGAGACGGAGATCACCACTTTCAACCTCACGCCGAACGTCGCCTGGAAGGTGTCCGACAGCGTGTCCGTGGCCCTCGGCCTCGACGTCATGTACTTTGACATCACGCTGCGTCGCAACATCCCCACCGTCGACAGGATGCTCGACATCTCCGCCGACGCCGTCGGCTATGGCGGCACGGCGGCCATATCCTGGAAGATCACGGAGACCCTCGGCCTCGGCCTCGTGTACCGCAGCGAAGTCCGCGAGGAGCTCGACACCGGCGACGCCAGTATCCGCGGCATCCCCGGCAAATACGACGTCTGGGAGAACCTTACGCTTCCGCAGAGCGCGTCCATCGGTCTCAACTACTCCGGCATCGAGAAGTGGAACTTCGGCGCCATCGCGGCATGGACGGGCTGGAGCTCCTACGACAACCTCACGCTCCACTTCGACCCACCGCTGCTTGGCAAGGTCCCCGAGGCGGGATCCGACAAGTGCTGGAACGACGTCTGGCGCTTTGGCCTCGGCGCGGAGTACCAGCTTTCCGAGCAGACCTTCGTCGAGGTCGGCTATGTCTTCGACCAGGACCCGATCGACCACGCCCATGCAGACTACCTGCTCCCCGCCGGCGACCGCGACATCATCTCAGTCGGCCTCCGCACGATGATCACGGACAACTGGGAGCTTGGAATCTCCTTCGCAAAGATCCTCGTGCACGACACCACCATCAAGGGCCGTCCAGCCGAGGGCGTGTTGGACACCAAGTTCAAGAACGGCGAATCCAACGCCTACTCCATCCAGCTTTCAAGGGCATTCTAGCATGGCGCAGCGACGCATCATAGTCACCTCCGCACTCCCCTACGCCAACGGGGCGATCCACATCGGCCATCTGGTGGAGTATCTCCAGACCGACTTCTGGGTGCGCTTCCAGAAGATGCGCGGGAACAACTGCGTCTATGTGTGCGCCGACGACACCCATGGCACGCCTATCATGGTGCGCGCCCGCAAGGAGGGCATCACGCCCGAGGAGCTGATCGCCCGCTCCCATGCCGAGCACAGCGCAGACTTCGCCGACTTCGGCGTCGCTTTCGACAACTACTACTCCACGAACAGCCCTGAGAACAAGGCATTCTGCGAAGATATCTACTCCAAGATGCTGGAGCAGCAGGTCCTCTCGTCGAAGATGATGCCGCAGATGTACTGCGAGCACGACCAGATGTTCCTGCCCGACCGCTTCATCAAGGGGACATGCCCGAAGTGCGGCGCGCCGGACCAGTACGGCGACTCGTGCGACCATTGCGGCTCCACCTATTCGCCGACGGACCTCGTCGAACCGCATTGCGCCATCTGCGGCGCGACGCCCGCCCTGCGCGACAGCGAGCACATCTACTTCGAACTGGAGCCCTTCCGCGACTTCCTCTCCGAGTGGCTTCCCGCCCACACGCCCGCCGACATCGCCAACAAGCTCCGCGAATGGTTCGGCGAACCGCTTCGCGGCTGGGACATCTCCCGTGACGCCCCCTACTTCGGCTTCGGCATCCCGGGGCGCCCCGGCAAGTTCTTCTACGTCTGGGTGGACGCCCCCATCGGCTACATGGCCTCGCTCAAGAACTGGTGCGGCAAGAACGGCCAGAAGTTCGAGGACTGGTGGCAGGACGCCGGCACGGAGATATACCACTTCATCGGCAAGGACATCGTCCGCTTCCACTGCCTCTTCTGGCCGTCGATGCTCCGCTGCGGCGGATACCGCGGCCCGACGCAGGTGTTTGTGCACGGCTTCCTCACGGTCAACGGCGAGAAGATGTCCAAGTCCAAGGGCACCTTCATCAGCGCCCGTACTTACCTCGACCACCTCGATCCCGCCGCGCTCCGCTTCTACTTCGCCTGCAAGCTCAACGGCACGACGGACGACATCGACCTGAACCTAGACGACTTCGTGCAGCGCGTGAACTCCGACCTCGTCGGCAAGATCACGAACCTCGCCTCCCGCGGCGCCCAGATGCTCCACAAGTCGCTTGGAGGACAGGCGGGCACAATGGATGACGCCGGACGCGCCCTTTGGCGGGGTGCCCTTTCCCGCGCCGACGCGATTGCCGCCGCCTACGAGGACCGCGACTTCTGCAAGGCGATGACCCTCGTCCGCGACATCGCCGAGGAGGCCAACCGCTACTTCGACGCCGCCGCGCCTTGGTCGCTCGTCAAGACCGACCCCGAGGCAGCCCGCCGCGTCCTCACATCTATCCTCAACGTCTTCCGCGCCTTGGCGATCTACCTGCAGCCTGTTCTTCCGGCGTATGCCGCGAAGACCGCCAGCCTCTTCGGCGAAGCGGCCTATACATGGGCCGACCTCCCCACGGCGTTCGAGAACCGCCCTGTCGGCAAGTACGAGTACCTTGCGACCCGCATAGACCCTAAGGCCGTCGAGGCAATGGTCGCCGCCAGCGCCACCCCGCCGCCAGCCGCACCGGTTGCCACCGCCCCCGCCGCACCTGCGGCCTCGGGCTCGGCATCCAAGGAAGGCGCAGCCGGTATGACGCCAGCGCCCCGGCAGCCGGTGGCGGCTTCCGCGCAGAGCGCGGGAGTGGTGGTGAGCATCGACGACTTCGCCAAACTCGACCTTCGCGTCGCGCATGTCGTGGCTGCCGAAGCCGTGGAGGGGTCAGACAAGCTCATACGCTTCTCTCTCGACCTAGGCGAGGGACGGCTCCGCCAGATATTCTCCGGCATCCGCAAGGCATTCGCTCCGGAATCGTTCATCGGCAAGAACGTCGTTGTCGTCGCCAACCTCGCCCCTCGCAAGATGCGCTTCGGTGTCTCGGAGGGCATGGTGCTGACCGCCGAGAACCCCGATGGCTCGCTCGCCGCCGTGCTCGCATCCGATGACGCCGCTCCGGGGGCGAAAATCAGCTAAAGGCGATTAAAACGCTTGCGCCCCAATGGGCGCTGGCGTAGAATGTCGATTGCTATGTCCGGAACGGTCGGCGAGAAGATTTCAATCGCGGTAGGCGTGGTGGCGACGATAATCGTCGCCGCCGTGGCCTTGCGTCTCGCGTTGCCGCAGATGAAGACATACCGCGAGTCCATTGCCACGCGCGACGCCCTTCGCGCCACGAACGAGGAACAGTCCGCAGCGCTCGCCGAACTCCGCCGCAACCAGGAGCGCTTCCGCACGGACGACGAGTTCGTCATCAAGGTCGCCCGCGAGAACCGCAAGCTTTTCCCCGGCGAAATCCTCTTCACCTTCCCTACGCCGGAAGAATAGTAGCGGAAGCTCCGGAGGTTCTGGATAATCCGGGGGAGGCTGCTACTTCAACCTCAGCACGATTGTGCGTTGGGCGGGTGAGGAGATGGCGCGGTTCATTTCGAGAAGTGTCGGGGCGAATTCCGCGCCGAGAATGGTGCGGTGGCGGGACTGCCGGCTTTCGGTTATGCGTATGGCCTTGCGGCCATCGTCCGTGGCGAATGTCTCGATCTTGCGGCGGACGAAGCCCATCCCGGAGTACGTCCACGATATATCTCCGGGCTTCATGAGTATCTCCTCGGTCTCCGGCGGCAGCAGGATGGTCATGACCGATGTGCCGTCGTCGAGGGCCGGTGTCGCGATTGGCAGACGACGGGCCTCGGACTTCAGTGTCAGGACATCGTCCGGCTCCGGCAGTGTGAGCGTCAGGGTCTTGCCGGAGCGCACGGCGTAGTCTGGCGCCAGAGCGGAGAAGGACACCTTGGCCGGGTGGTTCGAGACGGACAGAACTATCGGTCCGTCAGCCACTGCGGCCATTGAGATGGTGCCGACGAGCTCCTGATGGTGGCGCGAGAGTTTCTCGGGCGTCATCTCCTCGTAGAGTTTGCGCATGGATGCCGCCTTGGTGCCTGAGCCGGTCATAGTGACGGACACCTTCGCGTTCCCGGTTGCGTCGAGGGCGATCGTAGTCTCGGACATGTCCGCGTTGTGGAATGGCGCATTGATCGTATGGAGCAGAACGGCGCCTTCGCCGAACTCCGACATGTCGTAGCCTGCGATGTCCATTATGTCAGTCACTGGCAACGACGACAACGGCAGGAACCAGTGGCTTTGCGATGGTGTGACGCCGAGGTGGGCGTACTGATCCGTGTCGTTTAGATAGACGCGCCGCCCCTTCTCCGGCTCGACCGCGACTAGAGGCCGCGTGAAGACGTCGGGCGAAGGGAGGTCGTATCTTGGGTCCTCCAGCCCGTCTATGGAGAGGCCCGGATCCAGCCTGTCGAACGGGTCGGCCAGGACGATGTGCGCGTCAAGGCCTATTGCGTCGAGCATCGCGGACAGAAGGACTGCCTTGTCGAGCGCGTTGCCGTAGCCGTCGGCGAGCGTCGTATCGGGGGACGTCGCCGAAAGCGGGATCTCCGTGAACATCGGGCCGGCGAAGCGAATGTCCTTGGCTACGAAATCGCGGATGGCGACGACCTTGTCTGGCGTACCGGCGATTGCGTCGCAGAGCTCATGCGCCTTTTCCCGGGCTGCGGTGCATCCTTCGGGAGCGAGCGCCTCTTTGACGACGGACAGCACATCCCCCGCGTATTCCCTCCAGTCGCCGGCCGAAACATAGACGCATGCGGCGTAGGCGAACGCGGGTGGAAGGCGCTCTTCGCGCGGAAGCGTCTTGGGGTGCGAGACGGACCATGTCCTCACAACGCATCCGCCATCGGCCATCTCCTCCTCCTCCGCAACGCATCCGAATGCCTTGACCGCGAGCGCGATGTTCGTGGGCGCGGAGACAGTGACGCCGTATTCGTGGATCGGATCGACGCCTTGCATTACGGCGGCGAAACTGAAGAACGGGGCGTTTCTGTGGATGATGCGGTACGAGACGCGGGTGACGGAACCGGTCTCGACGCCCGGGAGGCTCGCGACGAAGATCCTGCCGGACGGGTAGCGCGGCGCGGAAGCGACCCATGAGGCGTCAAGGGTGTTCTTCTCGATGTCCGTGACCGACTGGACGCGGCCGTTGGCGTTGGAGACGGTGGCCTCGAGCAGTTCGACCTCCTCCCACGCGGGGTTGTATTCGATGACCAGCTCGGAGTTGCGCTTCTTGCCGGCGTAGGTAAGGATCTGGCGGACGGTGGTGACGGTCGTTGTCCAGCTCGACGGCGATACGAGGTCGTGGCGCACATTGCGGGAAAGCAGGACGGTGTCCGCCTTGGCAAGTCCGTTGTCGTCGATGGACAGGACGACGCGGCCATCGTTCGCGTGCTCGATGTCGTGGAGCGTGGCCTTCAGCCCTTTGTAGATGTCCGGCTCGTAAAGCGTCTTCTCCATGCTGAAGCGCCGCGAGGCGCGGAGGACGCTTCCGCCATCGACGGCATCGAGGTTGCATGTGCGCTTGAAGACGACGCCGTTCGTGGAGAGCGAGATGTCCTCCGGGAGGGCTATGGGCGTGGCCGCGTCCGCGAGCGAAATTACAACATCCTCCTTGACGCCGCACGCCATGCCCGTTTCGAGCGGGAAGCGGCGCTCCTCGAGTCCAAGGGATCCGACGAGGAAGTTGACATAGCCTACGGCGTCCGAGACGAACGGGATTTCGAGGACTGCGGCGCGATCTCCCTTGGCAATGAAGTCCTTGGCGGAGAACACGAAGGTCGCTTCAAGCGGCGTGTCCGTGTCCTGGAGGTTTTCGGGAGTGATGGAGAAGTCCTCCAGCGTCGCACCTGGGACGATGCGACGGGCGACGCCGTCGAAGAAGTCGCGGCGCTTCTCTTTTGGCATCCGCGCGAAGGCGCCGCGATAGACGGTGTCGTTGATGCCGGCAAAGGATATCCAGGTCGTAAGACAAATGGTTCCTTTTTCATCGATGTTGCCCTCTGTGGTGACGGACAGCATGTTTTCGGAGGCCGGGACGATGGGCGACACGCGGATGGTCTCGCCGTCCGGGTGGGCGACGAGGTAGGACTTGTCGTTGAGGTAGGACGGGAGGAGGTCGCGCGTGCTTTCGTTCGTCGGATCCATGAGCGTATAGGAGCCGTCGGCGTTGCGGACTGCGGCGATCGCGTGGTTGAAGAATGTCATCGGAACTTCCGCATCGCGCTTCTCGCCGACATGGATGAGGACGGGGTAGGCGTCGACGCCGGCCATGCGCAGGAGCGCGACGAGAAGGGCGGCCTTGTCGCGGCAGACCCCGTAGCGGTTCTCGAATGTCATCGATGCGTCGTGCGGCTCGTAGCCGGGGGCCTCCGTCTCCGGCGTCACGCCCATGTAGCGTATCCGCTGCGAGACGAATGTGAAGAGGCCGCGGACGACGGCCTCCGTGTCGATGGCCTTGTCAGGTGCGGTCGCGGACGCGATGGTCTCGTCCACGAGTTTGCGCATCCCGTCCGTGGTCGCCTCCAGATGCGGCTTGCAGAGATTCCAGTACCACTTCGAGAGGTGCTCCCAGTCCGGGGCGGTGCTGAGGAGAAGGCGCTGGCAGACGGAATGGAGCGGCGGCATGTCCGGCTCGGCGAACGCCTGCGGCACGTCCGCGACCTCCCATACGCCGATGATCCTGCCGTCGGCGGTGTGGATCGCGTTGCTTGAGACGGTGCCTTCGACTGGCGCGCGAAGCGCCGCGTTGCGGATCGGCAGGGCTTCCGGCGACGAGACGGCGTATGTGAAGCGGCGTACGGGGGAGAAGCTTTCGAATATCTGGTAGTCGGACCAGACTCCTGGGACGCGGGCCTTGTGCTCCGTGCGCTTGAAGGCGAGGCGGACCACGTCGCCGACCTCAAGCCCCGGGTAGGAGACGCGCATGATCTTGTCGTGCGGGTCGTAGATGTTGTCACCCATCGATCCGGAGTCCGTCATAACGCTCATGTTGCGGTCAAGGTCGATCTCCACGACCGATCCGTCCGGCTTGAGGATTTCGGCGGCGATTATCTCGTTCGTGCCGTATGACACGTTGAAGTACATCGAGTCTGTCGCCGCGTTGCGCCGTCCCTTCTCGGTGAGGATCTTCGTGTAGGTGTCGTCGTATGTGACGGACGTGCCGTCCTCCTCGTAGCGCTCGAAGGTGACCGAGTCGAGGACGATGTCCTCGGCGTCGGGATACGCCTCCTGCGTCACGGCGGCGGACGCGGTCCGAATATCCTCGCGGCTTATCCGCCGCACCTCGTTCGGCATTTCATCCAGCGACGGCAAAGCCATCGCCGACGACGTGGCGACGGCCAGAAAAAAGGCTAGCTTGTTTCTCATGCGCCGATTCTATCAGACATCTATGCGGCGGCGATGCGCAGGAGCTTCCGCCAGAGCGGCTCGATGTCCGCGAGGGCTATCGCGTTCGCGGCGTCGGAGAGCGCCTTGGAGGGGTCGGGGTGCGTCTCCATGAAGACGCCGTCGCAGCCGACGGCTACCGCGGCCCGGGCGAGCGCCGGCGCCCATTTGCCATCACCGCCGCTGCCTTTCCCAAGCCCTCCTGGACGCTGGACGCTGTGCGTGGCGTCGAAGACCACCGGATACCCGAACTCGCGCATGACGAGCAGGCTCCGCATGTCCGCCACGAGATTGTGGTAGCCGAAGCTCGATCCGCGTTCGGTGAGGATGATGCGCCTGTTGCCGGTGCTTTCGATCTTCGACACGACGCACGCCATGTCCTCTGGCGCGAGGAACTGGCCCTTCTTGACATTGACCACGGCCCCAGTGTCGCCGGCGGCGAGGAGCAGGTCCGTCTGGCGGCAGAGGAAGGCCGGTATCTGGAGTATGTCCGCCACCTTGGCCACGGGCGCCGCCTGGTGCGGCTCATGGATGTCCGTGACGATCGGCACGCCGAACCGCTCCTTAACCTCGGCGAGGATTTCAAGACCCTTTTCGAGGCCCGGACCGCGGAAGGAGTCGATGGAGGTGCGGTTCGCCTTGTCGAACGACGCCTTGAAGACGAACGGGGCGCTTGTCGCCTTGGATATCTCGACAAGGCGCGAGGCCACCTCCATGCACAGCTCAAGCGATTCGATCACGCACGGCCCCGCCATGAACGCGAGGCGTCCGTCGCCGAAAACCACGTTTCCGGCCTTTACAACAAGAGTGGAGACATGCGCTTCCATGCGGACAATGTTACATCATGTGCGGCCATCATGTGAAGCGGCAATGTCGCAGGACCGTATCGTCTTCGATCCCGATGGTAGAATCGAAGGCGAGGAGACGGATCAGATGAAAAACAGCATGGCGATCGAACACGGGGGCGTGCGCATGGTGGCGCACAGGGGTCTTTCGGGACTTGAGAAGGAGAACACATGCGCGGCGTTCGTCGCGGCGGGCGTGAGGTCTTACTTCGGCATCGAGACGGACGTGCACGTCACGGCGGACGGCAAGTACATCCTTTGCCACGACCACGATCTGAAGCGCGTAGCAGGCGGCGTTCCGCTTGAACTGGAGCAGAGCGAGGCCGCCTTGCTCCAGTCGGTGCCGCTCCTCGACACGGACGGCGTGTCGCGCCGCTCGGACCTCTTCCCGCCGACGCTGCAGGACTACATCCTCATCTGCCGCAAGTACGAGAAGGAATCGTTCCTCGAGCTGAAGGGCGAGATAGATGAACGACATGTCGCCGAGATAGTCGGCATCGTCCGTGAGATGGGACACTTCGAGCGCACGACGTTCATCTCCTTCTCCGGTGACAACCTGCGTCGCCTCCGCGCCACCGCGCCCGATGCGAAGATGCAGTTTCTAGCGTGGAAGGTGGGGCCGGGGGAGCTGCGCTTCATGGAGGAGACCGGAGCCGGGGCCGACGTCGACATGCGGTCAGTGACGAAGGAGGCCGTGGACGCGGTCCACGCCATCGGCCGCGACTTCAACGTCTGGACCGTGAACACCCCGGAAGACGCCGCGCGCATGATCGCGTGCGGCGTGGACTGCATCACCACGAATATCCTCGAATAGGGCGTCTGGCGGACGGTGGTATAATCTTCATGTCCGCCCAAGCACGGGCGGACACTTTTCAAAGAACAGCGGAGTTAAGCCCGAAATGGAAAAGATGGGACAGACCGGACGCGAGATCCGGATCGCGATAATCGGCGTCGGCGGACGCGGCTTCTGGCAGATGTGCACGCTCATAGACATGCCCGATGTCAAGGTGGCAGTGGTGTGCGACAGGTACCAGGACCGCATCGACAAGGCGTGCGACAAGTGCCAGGAGGTCCAGGGTTTCCGCCCTGACGGCACCACCGACTACCTTGAGGCGGTGAAGCGCGACGACATCGAGGCGGTCGTCGTCATGACATCGTGGCAGACCCACATCCGCATCGCGTGCGAGGCTATGAAGGCCGGCAAGTACGTGGCGATGGAGGTTGGCGGCGCATCGTCGGTGGAGGAGTGCTGGAAGCTCGTGCGCACGAGCGAGGAGACCGGCAAGCCCTGCATGCTCCTCGAGA
>JAFSZJ010000017.1 GCA_017458965.1 Kiritimatiellia bacterium
CAGCATGAATTGGGCGTGTTGTCATGTGATGCGCGGCGTCGCGGGGAATTGCGTCCGTGCATTTCGTCGGCGCCGCGAAGCGGCTATCCGGCTGACGAAATGACGGACGCCACCGCGACGCCGCGCAGGATAATCGTCCATAATCGTCGGTCGCAAAGCGACCACTAAGGAAAAATGGGGGATAAGCCTCTGACTTGGCTTTGGCATCGGATGTGCTAGAATGACAGGCAAATGAACATGATGACCTCCAGATCCGTTCGCTCCGCCATCGCGGACGCCATTCGCCCATCCATTTCCGCCTCGCCGCTGCTTGCCGTGGCCATGCTTGCCGCGCTGTGTTCCGCGACCGCCGCCTTTGGCGACAACTGGTCGTGGCGCATGCCGATCAAGTACTACCAGGACCTCGATTTCGAGCACCGCGCCGCCATCGACAAGGCAAGGGACGCGTTCATACGCGCCGAGGAATCGACGAGGCGAAACGAGTCCTTCCCGGACAAGCAGCTGCCGCTCTACCGCGCCGCCGCAGCCGAGTGGGAGAAGTACCGCGTCCAGTTCGAGCTCGACAACGACTTCAACGCCGACGCCGTCAACGCCTACGTCGAGTTCATGCAGGGCTACTCGCTCCAGGGCGCACGCGACCGCAACAAAGCCATCAAGACTTACCAGGGCCTCCTCGACATGTACCCTGAGCAAACCTGGATCACCGCCGCGGCGCAGTACATGATCGGCTACAACCAGCTGCAGAACGGCGAGGGCTCACGCGCGAAGAACACCTTCGTCGCCATGCTGGACGACCCGTCCATGGCAAAGCACCCGCTCGCGTGCCCCGCCCGCCTCCACATCGGCGATTTCTATTGGAGCATAGGCAAGTACAACGATGCGGTCGAGTACTGGAAGGATGGCATCACGCCGGAGTTCCGGGCGTCTTCGCAGGACAACTATTACCGTGTCCGCGACCGCTACCGCTCGTCGCTCGGTCTGCTCGGGAAGTGGCGGGAACTGACCGATTTCACCCTCGACGGAATCGACGAGAAGAACACCAAGGCGCGGGCCGACGCCATCGTCGAGATGGAGGATTTCTTCCGCAACGGCGGCAACGTCAACTGGCACAACGACTGGTACTGGAACCGCCGCTACATCGACAAGGAGAAGGAGAAGAACGCCGAACTAGGCAAGTGGCGCAAGGGTTTCGCCGACTGGCACGAGTCCAACGAGGCCGTCTTCAAGGCCGACAAGCGCGTATGGCAGTATCCGATGCGCGTTCTGTGGTATCGCGCGTCCTATTCCAAGGACCAGGCGAAGAAGATCGTCCCGGCGCTTCTGAAGGAGCTTCAGGCGTCCACCGACGACCAGGTCATCCCTCGCGCCCGCGAGCTTATCAACGCCCTCTACGACAACGGCATGGGCAAGGACGCGCAGGACGCCTTCCCCGAGTTCACCAAGCTCATGTCGAAGTCCTCGCCGGAGCAGGCCGAGGCCCGCGCCAAGGAGATCATCAACATCCTCAAGGACCGCGGCATGTTCGTCGAGGCTCGCACGCTCCTCCCGTACATCCGCAACAAGGTCGCGAACCTCCGCGCCACGTACGCCATCGACCTCGCCGAACGCAAGTACCCGGAATGCGTGGTCTCGCTCGAGGCGCTTATAGCCAATCCCGACCCGCATGTCGCGCTCGAGGGGAAGAAATCTCTCGCCTGGCTCTACAAGGACCGCATGGGCGAGTACGCCAAGGCCATCAAGCTTTACGAGGACATCGCGCAGCCGCCGGGAACGCTCTGGGACATCCAGTGGTGCTACCGCCGCATGGGCGAGAAGAAGAAGGCGCAGGCCACGCTCGACGAGCTCACCTTCTTCCCCGACCAGGCCGCGAAGGCGGTATGGACGAAGGCCGAGTATTTCCGCGAGGACGGAGAGAAGGACATGGCCGTCGGCCTCTACCGTCGCCTCCTCTCGCAGCCCGAGTGGAAGAAGACGCAGGAATCATCCTGGGCCCACCAGCGGCTCGAGGCATGGGGGATCGCCACCGGCGGCGCCGTCATCAACGAGGTGCGGTAGCTGCCGCAATGCACAATGCACAATGCACATGCACAATGCACAATGCATAATGCACAATGCATAATGCACAATGCAGAATGCGGATTGAAGGGTAGGGGACGGCGTGATACTCTTGTTCCTCCAGCACGAGATACCGTGCTTCCAGGTGACGGACGAGCAGGCGCGGCGCTTTGACGGCATGCTTCCCGAATGCGCCGACAGGCCTGTGCGCGTCTGCCGCTCTGAGGAGGAGTTCACCGCTCTCCTGCCGGATGCCACGGCCGTGTTCGTCTGGACCTTCAGGCAGGAGTGGTTCGACCTCGCACCGCGCCTACGCCACGTCTGCACACCCGCAGCCGGGCGCGACTACTTCAAGGTCGTCCCGCCTCCATGCGTGACGATGCATTACGGTTCGTTCCACGGCGCGATCATGGGCGAGACCGCCCTTGGCGCAGTGCTCGCATGGTGCCATGGGCTTCTGCCTTTCGCCGACGCTATGGCGGCGGGGAAGGGGACCGAATGGCCCCGCCTTGTCGAGGCGCGCCACGGACGGCGTCTCGGCGGTTCGTCCGTGACGATCCTGGGCTATGGCAACATTGGACGCCATTTCGCCAGGATGCTCGCGCCATTCGGGGCCAAGGTGACTGGCGTGACGCGCCGACCACATCCCGAACTCGCGGACGAGGCCGCTCGACTTGGCGTCACGCTGGCTACGGCTGACAGCCTCGACTCGATACTTGCGGACACGGACCACCTGGTCTGCTTCCTGCCGTCCGGCGCCGGGACGGACAACCTCCTCGACGTCCGGCGCATTGCGCTCATGAAGCCGTCCGCCGTGATCTACAATTTCGGTCGCGGCAACCTCATCGACGAGGATGCGCTTGCGTCGGCGCTTTCATCCGGGCGCATCGCAGGCGCGGTCCTGGACGTCTTCAAGACCGAACCGCTGCCGGCCGCTTCGCCGCTCCGCTCCGCCCCGAACTGCTGGCTCTACCCGCACGCCTCGGCCTTCGCGCCGGACTATCTGGACCTCTACTTCGCGAAGTGCGCTCAGGCGATGCGCGACTACGCAGGAAAACCCCAATGACAACCGTCATACTCAAGAAGGGGCGCGACCATAGCGTCCGTTGCCGCCATCCGTGGATATTCTCCGGCGCCGTCGAGCGCATCGAAGGCGAATGCCAGCCAGGCGAGACCGTCTCCGTCCGCGACTCCGCCGGCGAGGCGCTCGGCCTAGGCTCGATCTCGCCATCGTCCCAGATCGTGGTGAGGATGCTCTCCTTCGATCCGTCCGCCACGATCGACGACGCCTTCATAGGCGATCTGGTCCGTCGCTCCATCGCCATGCGCGACGGAGTCGCGGATTCCGGGACGGCGCCCGCGATGCGCCTCGTCAACGCCGAGGCCGACGGACTGCCCGGGGTGGTGATCGACAGATATGGCGAATGGCTTGTCGGGCAATTCACGACAGCCGGCGCCGAGATGTGGAAGGGCGCCATAGTCAAGGCCGCTATGGGGGCGGTTCCGTCGCGTGGTTTCTTCGAGCGCTCCGACGCCGATGTCCGCCGCCGCGATGGGCTAGGGGAGTCCGTCGGTACGATCTCCGGGGATGAGCCGCCGGCGGAAATCGATATCCGCGAAGGTGGATGCCGATATCTCGTCGATGTCCGCAAGGGGCACAAGACAGGCTTCTACCTCGACCAGCGCGAGAACCGCGCCATCGTGGGCAACCTCGCCGCCGGGCGGGATGTCCTGAACGTCTTCTCCTACACAGGCGGGTTCGGCGTGGCCGCCATGAAGGGCGGGGCGAAGTCCGTAGAGAACGTGGACATCTCCTCAGAGGCCATGGCGCTCTGCCGCCGCAACTTCGAGTTGAACGGCGTGTCCGGGGATGTCGCGTTCACGGAGCGCAACGCCTTCGAGGTGCTGCGTAGGATGCGCGACTCTCGCCGTTCGTTCGATCTCATCATCCTCGACCCGCCCAAGTTCGCCGACTCCAAGGGGCGGCTCATGGGTGCGCTTCGGGGCTACAAGGATCTCAACCTCCTCGCGATGAAGCTGCTGCGTCCTGGCGGAATGCTGGCCACTTTCTCCTGCTCGGGCCTTGTCACGCCGGACATCTTCCGCAAGGTCGTGCAGGAGGCGGCGCTAGACGCCGGGCGCGACATGCGGATCGTCCGCCAGCTGCGTCAGGCGCCGGACCATCCCGAGTCCCTCTTCTTCCCCGAGGGACTCTACCTCAAGGGCCTCCTCCTCGCGTAGCGCGGGTAGCCTACCAGTACACGTACTCGTAGGGGTCGAACTTGGGGTTGCGCGAGGCGTAGATCGAAACGTCATCGTAGGCCGGGTTGGCCTTGCGGACGACTTCGCCCTCCTTCACCTCTCGGCTGACGTTTAGGTAGAAGCACTTCGCCCCTTGTCCGCAGCCGGCCTTGACGGTTATGACGTTCTTGCCGTCGAAGGTGCCGTGCTTGGCGTCATCCTTGTTCGACATCGCATAGACGGGTATGTGCTCGACGATTATGGAGCCTTCGTCCTTGTGGCCGCCGTAGGTCTTGCAGACCTCCTTGCCGTTCACCCAGACCTTGCCGCGCCAGTCGACGCCGAAGCGGAGGGTGATTTCGCCGTCCGTTTCGCGCGGGAGGTAGCCGACGCAGTAGCAAGTGCAGAAGCTCTGCTCGCCGATCAGCGGGTGGGCCGACGAGTAATCGACGTAGCCGTCAGGATTCGACTTGGCGACGGGACGCCAGTCGATGTAGTCGAAGTCCTTGGGCTGGTTGGAAAAGTCCAGGCCGAGCGGACGGAAGCGCGGGTTAGGTTGGACGTCGCCCTTGATCGCCATCTCCTCGGCCGTCGCCCCGCTGTCGCCCTTTTTGTTCGGATCGACGGGGAATGGGCCGGGCTTGCCATCGACCGAGCCGTCGACCATGTAGTTGCTGTCGTCGTTTTTGCTGGGCCATGGGCCAAGGACGTTGTACTGCGCTATGGGCTCGAATGCTACGGACGGCTTCGTGTAGAGCGAACGGCCTATGATCTTCCGTCCCGCGCCGACACCCTTGTTGCCAAGAATGAGCGCGATGCGGCGCATGGCGTTGTCCTCGCTCTGCGACGCATTGCGGAGGTAGAGGTCCTTCTCGCCTTTCGGGACGCTGCCCCATCCGCCCTTCGGCAGGTCGGCGGCCTTGTCGCCGTAACGGTCGCAGGCTTGGAAGGGATCCACGCCATCCAAAAGGGTCTTCCCGTTCACCGAGATGGCGAATATGCCGTCGCCCGCCAGTTGGAATCCGTTGTTGGGCTTGTAGCGCAGGGCGTTCACGCCGTCGCGCCAGCGAAGCAGGGACGGGCCGACATCGCGGAAGATCCCGTCAAACGCATCAGGCCCCGGCGCCGCGCAACGGTAGAGCGTTGTCGTCTCGGCGTGGGAGGTGTCGGCAAGAATATTCGTGTTCCCGAACACGTAAACGAAGGCGTTCTTGTTCAGCACAGGGTATATCTGCCTCCATGCAAGGGCGGAATCCCCGCCTATGAGAAGGACGGCGTCCTTGATGTGGCCGCCTTCGTATGGCGCGCTGTCCAGGCCCAATGTGTCCGCGAGCCGCTTCGCGTCGTTGCCGTCGACGAGCACCTTCATTTCAGATCCCTGGCGCAGGTTCCCTCGGAGGAAGTCTCCGAAGACCGATGCCGCGACCGTTGTGGCGGCAGGGCAACCGTCGGAACCGACGCGCCCCTCGAAGTCAAAGGCGCAGAAGGTGACAGCCCCCTTGCCGAACGAGGCCCGCAGGAGGGCGCTGTAGGAGAGGTCGAATTCGCCGCGCACGAGCGGGCGGAAACCGGCGCGGCCAGGAATGAGGATCGGCGTTGACGAGATCGCGTGGCGATGCGTCCAGCGTGGCCCGCGGCGCGTCTCATGCTTCATGACGTTGCCGAAGGGTACGTCCGCCATCGGCGCTCCGGCCCAGTGGGCGAGGTCGATGTCGTCGATGTCAGGCAGGGACACGTTGCGCATCTGGCGCGCCATGCTGTCCTCGACCGTGAAGCCCATCGACTGCCAGACCGCAGCATTCTGCGGGGCGATGAAGACGCGGAGCCCGTCCTCGATGCGTTGCAGTGCCGCCTCCAGCCCGTCCGCATGGGAGAGCGCGTTGCGACCGACGACGAGAGCAGACACGGACTTGTCCGCTATGGCGTCCGCGAGAGTCTCGACGCGGGTGTAGGCGATCGAGAGCGCGTCTAGGACCTTCGCCGTGTCACCCTCCGGGTCGAAGAGAACCACCTTGCCGCCGCCCGCCGCCACGGACGGGACCTTGGCGGGATATACCTCGATGTCGAAGGAGTCCGACTTGACGGACGGATCAATGCCCGGCGCGTCGAACGCGACCTCGAACCGATATGCCGTGCGCTTACCGACGGACGGTGCCTTGGCGGAGATGGCCTTTTTAACGATGTCGCCCTGGGAGAGGGTGACGCTCTCCTTGCCGCTTGCGACGACCTTGCCGTTTGCGGCCTCAACGAATTTCCAGTCTGCCTTGATCGTTTTGCGGCCTACGCCGTCCCAGACGAAGACGAGCGTCTTCTCGATGGTGTTGCCAGACCAGTAGGCGTGGGTGCGGTCGGTGAACTCGGGAGAGCCGCCGAGGAAGGTCACGAGGTCGCCGTTGGCGAGACGCTGGCGCTCCGCTATGCGGTCGCCGTCCTTCCACGGCCAGGAGATGAGGTACATGAGGCCGCCGTTGAGTCCGAAGCCGCGCCAGGCGCGGTTCGTGCGGTAGACGAGCATACGCGAGTACTCCTCGGCGAGGTCGTTGTGGGCGTAGAGGTCCTTCTTGTCCACCCAGCCGCCGTGGGTGAGGCGCATGCAGTCCTTGGCGTAGTCCTTCGAGAGACGCAGCATGTCCTCGTGCTCGGCCTCGTACGCCTTGTCGCCGTAGTAGGCGGCGAGCCATTCAGTCATCTGCGGGACGCGCGAATGGTACCAGCAGGCGTAGTACGGCGAGCCGAACTCGGCGGCATACCAGGGGAGGGTGCCGTTGGTGCTCCATTGCGAGAGTCACTCCTCGCGCTCCTGCAACGGGGTGAAGTTGAAGTAGAGGTTGGACGAGGAGATGTCGCCCTCCGTGCCGTCGGCGTGGGAGAAGTAGAGGCAGTTGGGGTGGTACTCGCGGGCGACGGCGCGGGCGAACTCGATGTTCTCTACGACGCCTCCAGTTTCAGGATCCTGCCCGAGGATGTCGGGTCGCATGTTGCGTTCGGGGCATATCTGGTTGACTCCGCACGAGGCCGCGACGATGCATGGGTAGTTGCGGAAGGTACGCATCCACAGCTTGAGGTGACGCCTCCACTGCGCGGTGCAGTCCTCATCGCGGCGGATGGCCTCGTGGACGTAGTAGATCGTCGGCATCCCGGAGAAGATCGCGATGCCAGCGCGGGAGAAGCGCTCCATGGCTTTGGCGTCCTCCTCTACGATCGAGCTGTGCTTGTGCGTCTGGTATGAGAGGTTGAAGCCGAACTTGTGGAGGTCGTTCATGTCCTTGGGCGTTCCCTGCTCCCAATATCCGCGGAAGCGCTGGACATGGCCGTTCATCATGAAGTCCTTGCCTTCTCGCCAGATCTCGCGGAAGCCGAAAAGGAACGGGGCCGGGGCGTCGGCTTCGGCGCCGCCGTCCTTCATCGAGACGCGGCAGGTGTAGACCTTGGCGTTCGGCACCGTCTCCCATGGTATGGCGTCCGCCCACTCCGCTTCGACCTCCACGACGTTCTCGCCGGCTTTGACCTTGACGCCCTTCTTCTCCGCCGCCTTCACGACGCGGCCGGACTGTCCGTCGCCGTCCGTCACCTCGAAGGCGAGATCGACAGTGCGGTCTTTCGCGGCGTTGATCTCGAAGCGCACGGTCAGCTTCTTCTCGCGCCAGGAGGGCAGGGCGTATGCGTCCTCGACGTATGCGGCCGTGCGGGCGACGAGCCTTGCCGGGCCGGCGAAGTGCGCCGCGCCCAGAAGCCCCTCGTCGCGCCCATGGTAGGCGATGCGCTTCTCGCCCGTTCCGAATGAGCGGTTCGTCGCGAAGACCTTGATCTCGTTCTGTCCGGCCTTGAGGTAGGGCGCCAGTTCTACGGAGCCGGCCGGATGGAAGGCGACTCCGGCCTTCTTGCCGTTCACGAAGACGACGAGGTCCATGTAGTTCAGGCGCTGCTCGAAGCGCACGCTTCCCGCGAGCCATTCCTTCGGGATCTCCACGGTGCGCCGGTACCAGGCGTTGAAGTGTCCGTCGAGGTTGTTGCCGCCCTGCGCGCCCTCGGCGAGAGGCACCTTGCCCGACAATGCCCCGCCATCCTTCCATTCGCCGTTTTCAGGAAGGACCTTCGAGACGATCGCGCCTGGCCCCTCCTTCACGGGCATCAACTGCCAGTCCTTTACGATGTTCAGCTCGTTGGCGCCATGCAGCGACAACGCCGCCAGCGCCAGGCCTAAGGCTGCGTACTTGGTGGAAAAGGCTGGTTTCATAGGATGCTCCTTTGCCATGTCGGCAAGCAAAAAACGTGCCAGCCGCCCGATATCCCGATAACCCGACGGTCCCCACGTTGCGCGGCAGCGGCGAATTGCTTTCGCTGTTGGGAGTCTTGGAGTCTGGGAGGTTGAAAAGTTAAAAGGTTGAATAAGTTCCTAGTTTCTCGTTCCTGGTTCCATCGCGAAAACCCGATACGGGCGGCGAGAGCCGCCGCCCGATATCCCGATAACCCGACGGTCCCCACGTTGCGCGGCAGGATGCCGCACCTCCGGATAGGCCGCCTACGTACGGGGGTGCGGCGTCCCGCCGCGCTTATCACCCAGCCCTGCAGGCTTATCCCCCATAATTTGTCCAATGGATACCACCCATGTCGGCCAAGGGCAGGTTTTGTGCGGTCGAGGCAGCATTCGCTTGATTGTCTGGGATACGGAAACTTTTTTGCTGCGGCATGCGCCGCGACGATGTTGGGCGATCTTTTGCGCTCGGTGGCGGAAGCGGGCTTCGTTAGGCGGGCCGGATCGTCGCGTTGCGACGCC
>JAFSZJ010000119.1 GCA_017458965.1 Kiritimatiellia bacterium
AACAGATAATAGATAATATATAATAGATAACAGCTAGTAGATAACAGAGGATGGGTTGCGGGTATCAAACACTCTGTGAAATTTGAGATCTGAAATTTGAAATCGTGGTTTGCGCCAGCAAGCTACGCTCGTGGATGTGCGGCCTTGTATATCTCCTTCAGCCTTGCCGCGGAGACATGCGTGTAGATCTGCGTGGTCGAAAGGCTGGAGTGGCCCAGCAGCTCCTGCACGCTGCGTAGGTCCGCGCCGGCGTCCAGCATGTGCGTCGCGAACGAGTGCCTGAGCTTGTGCGGAGTGATCGATGCGGGAAGTCCGCATGCCGCCAGATGGCGCTTGAGCATGCGCTCGATGGAGCGTGTCGTGAGACGCCCGCCGGAAAGGTTGCGGAAGAGCGGCGACGAAGGGGCGTCGACATCGGGGAAGAGCGGACGGGCGAGCGACAGCATCGCCTGGACGGCCTCGATCGCCGGTGCGCCGAGGATGGCCAGGCGCTCCTTGCGCCCCTTGCCCTCTAGGCGCACGACGCCCGTCGAGAGGTCGGCGTCATTGATCGACGCCGAGGCGCATTCCTGCACACGCGCCCCGGTGCTGTACAGGAACTCCATGATGGCCTTGTCGCGGTACGCGGCGAACTCATCCTCCGGAGGGACGGCATCCGTCGCGTGCGCAAGCTCCTCAAGAGGCGATGCCAGCAGTTCCCCTATCTGCTTCTGCGTCAGCACCACCGGCAGCGTCGCTGGTTTCTTCGGTCCGCGAAGCCCCGCGAACGGATTGGCGTCCGCCGCGCCTTCGCGTACCATGAAACGGTAGAAGGAGCGGATGGCGGAAAGCTTGCGACGGACGGACGACGGCGCGTCGCCATGCCGTGAGCATTCGATCAGGAAGGATCTGGCCTCGTTGCGTCCGACACTGCCCCAGCGGAACGGCGGTGAGGCTGAGCCGAAAGCCGAACTGGCGAACTGGGCGACGTCCTGCAGATATGCGTCGCGTGTATGCGGGGATGAGCGTGTCTCGGCGCGCAGGTGGCGTTCGAAGCGCGAGACCAGCGGATCCGACGGCGCAAGGGGATGGAGCGGTAGCGGATCGGCGGCTTGGCGCGGAAGCGAGGGATCGCGGTACTCGAGTTGCACGTAGTCATCGTCATCGGCCTTCCGAGGACGCCCTTCGCCGCGCCGCCTTGTCATGTCTTTTCCGCGTTCCTGAACCATGTCGCGATTCTATCATGCGCCGCTCGCGGCGAGTGCCCAGTTCTAGTTGCTAGTTCTAGTGGCTAGTCAATGTCTCCCCCTTTCCACTTTCCACTCTCCACTTTCCACTCTCCACTTTCCACTCTCCACTTTCCACTTTCCACTCTCCACTCTCCACTTTCATCTTTCATCTTATAATTCTCTCCTCATGGCGACATTCGAGATACTCCTTATTTCAGCGTCGGACCCGTCGGACATGAAAGGCGTCCTTGCGGGCATCGTGGCGCAGCGCGAGTCTCTCGACTGGAACGTAAGGGTGCTGCCCGCTCCGGCGCGGCGCAGCCAGCTCCGCAAGGCGCTCGACGATCGCCGTCCGGACGGTTGCATAGTCCACTGCGGGCTGCATGGCAGCAACTATCGCGAAGAGGACTTCGCGGACATCCCGGTCGTATGGATGGACCGGGACCCCGCCACCCTGGATCCTGGTGCGCTTTGCGTCCTGCAGGACTCCCGGGCCGCCGGACGCCTTGCCGCGCACGAGCTTCTGAAGCAACGCGATCTGGTCTCCTTCGCGTTCGTGGACCGCCGCGACCCGCAGTTCTGGTCCGAGGAGCGACGCGACGCCTTCCGCGACGAGGTTGTCGCGGATGGTCGCGAATACCGGCAGTTCTCGAATTCCAGCCCTTCGTGGCGTAGCCGCAGGCTCGAAGCGTTCCTCGCCGCACTGCCCAAGCCGGCCGGGGTCTTCTGCGCCACGGACGACACGGCGGCCGAGGCAATGGACGTAGCGAAACGCATTGGCATCCACCTGCCGGCTGAGATGGCCATCATTGGCGTGGATGACAGGGATGTCTTCTGCGAATCGCTTTCGCCTACGCTCACAAGCGTAAGGCCGGCCTTCACCACGGCCGGACGTCTTGCCGCCATTCTTCTTTCCCGCCGTCTGTCCGATCCTTCGTTGCGTGGCGTCTCGCTCACCTTCGAGGCGACGGAGGTGTCTCGCCGTCAATCGACGCGCCGGATCGAGGTGCATGGCGCGAGGCTTGGCCGTGCGCTGGAGGTTATCCGCAAGGGGGCGGCCGCTGGCATCGGCGTCGACGATGTGGCGGCGGTCATGGGATGCTCGCGGCGCAGCGCCGAGATGCACTTCAGGAAATGGACCGGCGGCACTATCATCGGGGAAATCCATGCGGCTCGCATCGCCCTCGCGAAGAGCATCCTTGACGAAGGCAGGACCCGCCTCTCCGACCTTCCATCCCGCTGCGGCTTCAAGTCCTCCGCCACATTCCGCCGCGTATTCAATCAGGTCGCCGGCATGTCCCCACGCGCATACGAACGCCGCGCCCCGCGCGGCGAATGACGAATTTGTGGAGGTGCGGCATCTTGCCGCGCAAGGCGATGTCCCTGAGCTTTGTCGGGTTGTCGGGTTGTCGGGATATCGCGGCGGTTAAGCGCCCTTAGTGTGCAAATGAGCAAGTGTGCAAGCGGCCAGTATCCAGCAGTTAGTGCCAGTATCAGTGCCGATGAGCGGCATTGGTACTGGTGCTGGTACTGGTTATTGGGTATTTCCACATTTTCACACTTTCACACTTGCACATTTGGGGCAAGTCCCGATAACCCGGCCCCCTCGGTGCGCGGCAAGATGCCGCACCTCCGATAATTCGTCATTCGTCATTCGCCGCGCGGGGCGCGGCGCGTCCTTTCGTTATTTGAGCAAAGATTGTTGCGTCAAATGCTCGAAACGCCCTTTCTTTTTCCATTTCCTTATGAGATAATGTCCACAATCAGGAGGAATAGTGCAATGAAACTGTCATCGTTCGTCCATCGTCCAACCGCCCTTGCGGCGCTTCTTGCGGCCTTTGTCGCCGCGCCCGCGCTGGCTGAATTCACATGCGAGCTCTCGGTCCCATCCGCGCCCGCGACGCCCCTTGAGAACTTCCCCGTCCTCGTGCGGCTTGCCAACGACGCGCCCGAGGGCTTCCTCTACGAGGACTGCCCGACCGCCGCGCACCTCTGGTTCACGGATGCGGGGAACAACGTGCTTCCCTTTGAGGCCGACACGTGGAACACGGCGGGCGAATCGCTCGTCTGGGTTTCGGTGCCGTCCTTCTCCTCTTCGACGACCATCACGATGCACTGGTCGAGCGACGCGGGCAGCGTCGAGGATTCGCCCGACGCGCGCGAGGTCTGGACGCGCGCGGGCTACAACGCCGTCTGGCACTTCAGCGGCAGCAACGCGGAGTCCGTGACGAACCTATTGTGCTGGCCAGGGATAATTGGGGTAAATGTCAAGCCTCGGTTTCATCTTCGGCCGCCGCATAGCGGACTTCCGATTTCTTGAAGAGGTTCCGCACCTTTTCC
>JAFSZJ010000018.1 GCA_017458965.1 Kiritimatiellia bacterium
CGGATCATGAACTCCTGGAACGCGATCGGGGCGTCGGAGTGCGCGCCGCCGTTGATGATGTTCATCATCGGGACGGGGAGGGTGTAGGTGTTCGTGCCGCCGATGTAGCGGTAGAGCGGCATGCCGAGGGCGTTCGCGGCGGCCTTGGCGGCGGCGAGCGAGACGCCGAGGATGGCGTTGGCGCCGAGCTTGGACTTGGTCGGCGTGCCGTCGAGCTTGAGCATGATCTTGTCGATGCCGCGCTGGTCGAAGACGTCGTGGCCGACGAGCTTGGGGGCGATGAGCTTGTTGACGTTGTCAACGGCCTTGGTGACGCCCTTGCCGAGGTAGCGCTTGGGGTCGCCGTCGCGGAGCTCGAGCGCCTCGTTGACGCCCGTGGAGGCGCCCGACGGAACTGCGGCGCGTCCGAGCGTGCCGTCGTCGAGGATGACGTCCGCCTCGATGGTGGGGTTGCCGCGGGAGTCGATGATCTCCCTGGCCTTGACTGATGCGATGGCCTTCTTCATTCTTCCTTACTCCTTGGATGATTCTGGCAGACCCTGCCAAAATTGAAAACGCCGTCGCGGCACTCCGCCGCAACGGGAAAAGTATTATACGGCAAAACCGGACGGATGTCGCGACAAAAAGTGACGCAAAACCCGCCATGCCTGAACGGCATGTCCGGGAAATGCGCGGCGCCCTTGGAAAAAATGGTGCTCGGGGCGGGACTCGAACCCGCACGGGTCTCCCCATAAGCACCTCAAGCTTACGTGTATGCCAATTTCACCACCCGAGCGAAAAAAAGCGGGGCACAGCCGCGATTGTTGGTAATTACTTTACAGGAAATCGGCGGGCAAGGCAAGCGGATTCTTCGGCTGGTCCAGGATGGCGAATCGCAAGGGGGGCGAAGCCGCCGCTATGGTATCATTATCAAACCTATCCAACGGCATTGATTCAGAGATGAGACGCACACGGCTTATAGCGATGGATCTTGACGGGACGCTCACGCAGCACAAGTCCCCGCTGACCGAGGAGACGCGCGACATGCTCGAGCGCCTTGCGCGGTCGTACAGGCTGCTGATGGTCGGCGCTGGGAGCTGCCGCAGGATCTTCAACCAGATGGATCGCTTCCCGATCGACATCGTCGGCAACTACGGGCTGCAGTACGCGCGCTACGACGCGGCTGCGCAGGATCTGGCGTTCGTCCTCGACGAGGCGCTTCCATGCGACAGGTATGGAGTGCTTGCACGCGCGAACGCATTCCGGGCCAAGCACGACCTAAAGGACTTCGCCGGCGAAAGCGTCGAGTTCCATGACTCGGGCGTCGTCACTTTCGCGATACTGGGGACGAAGGCGAGGCAGGAGGACAAGCTCGCCTACGATCC
Source organism: Kiritimatiellia bacterium (assembly GCA_017458965.1). Classification (GTDB taxonomy): domain Bacteria; phylum Verrucomicrobiota; class Kiritimatiellia; order RFP12; family JAAYLN01; genus RGIG3612. The sequence continues at coordinate 1,365 of JAFSZJ010000018.1, forward strand.
GGACAGGCGGAAGCGCCGCGCCATGTACGACGAGGTGGTCGCCTTGTTTCCGGAGTACAACGTCTTCGTCGGCGGATCATCGTCTTTCGACATGGCGCCCAAGCCATACGACAAGGCATACGCGCTTTCGCGCATCTGCGAGGAGGAGGGCCTTGACAAGGACGAGGTGCTGTACGTCGGCGACGACTACGGTCCCGGAGGCAACGACGAGGCCGTGCTGGCCGTCGGCTTCCCGTTCCTCAAGATAGACGACTACCGCACCACGCCCGCAAAACTTGCGGAACGCCTCGCCGCCGAATGAGGGCACGCTTCATGCGCATATACGTTGACTTCGACGATGTCATCTGCGAGACGGCCAAGGCGCTGTCCGTGATCGCCAACCGACTCTTCGGCGTGGACGTGCCGTTCGAGAGGATCAGGCACTTCGACCTTCGGAAATCGTTCGGTCTCGATGCCGCGCAGTACGATCGTCTCATGAAGGCGGCGCACGAGCCCGAGGCGATACTCGCCTACGAGGAGATCCCCGGCGCCTCGTGCGCCCTGCGCAAGTGGAAGGCCGCCGGACACGAGGTCGAAGTCGTCACCGGCCGTCCGTTCAGCACGTGCTCCGCGTCGCTCGAATGGCTGGCCAGCCATGGCCTCGGCGATCTGCCGGTCGTGCATGTTGACAAGTACGGGCGTGAGCCGGAGCCGTTGCCGGGCGAGGGGAGGTCCCTGACCCTTGAGGAGTTCTCGCGCCTCCGCTACGACTTCGCCGTCGAGGATTCGCCCGCCGCCCTTGAGCACCTGGCGAAGATGGACGGGTGCCGGGTCGCGGTCTTCTCTCGACCGTGGAACGTCAACGTCCCTCTTACCTGCCCTCAGTTCACACGGGCCGATGGGTGGGGGGAGGTTGCCTTCGCCTTGGCCGGGTGCCAAGGCGAAGGCAGATAACAGATAATAGATAGGAGATAGCAGATAACAGATAATGGATAATAGATAACAGATAACAGGTGACTAGGGAGACTAGGACGACTAGGGAGACTGGAAGGCAATTGATGACTGGGCGACCTGACATGGATGCTGCGCAACTAGGAGATTTGCTCATAAAACTTGCCGCCCGCTACGAGACGGCCGATTTCATAAATGGCGACCCGGTGAGCTTCGCCCATCTTGCGAAAGGGGAGGGCAACCTCGAGACGACCGCTTTCGTCGCCTCCGCGCTGAGCTACGGCAGCCGCAAGCAGTTCCTGCCTAAGATCGGCGAGATCGTCTCGATGGCGGAAGGCGATGTGCTGGGTTGGGTGAAGGACGGGCGCTACATGGCGGCCTTCCGCCCCGATGACGGGAGCAGCTTCTACCGTCTTTTCTCCCACGCGCAGATGCGCCGTTTCCTAGACGCGCTCCGGAAGCTGCTTCTTGACCATGGCACGATCGGCGGCTATCTGCGGGGGTGTGGCGCCACTGACGGCCTCGGTGCGGTGAAGGCTCTTTGCGAGGCGTTCGGCAACGGAGCCGCCGCCCCGATCGTCCCCAAGGACGCCACCTCAGCTTGCAAGCGCCTTTGCCTTTTCCTTCGCTGGATGGTGCGCGACGGATCGCCGGTCGATTTCGGCATCTGGGGCGGGTGGTTCGACAAGCGCACCCTCATCATACCGCTCGACGTCCATGTCGTCCGCCAGGCCAGGAAGCTTGGCCTTGTCGGCAACGCCTCGCCATCCATGCGGACGGCGCTTGCCTTGACCGCCCGTCTCGGCGAGTTTTTCCCTGACGATCCGCTCAAGGGCGACTTCGCCCTTTACGGACTCGGCATCGACGAGGCGTCCCGATGACATCGGCGAGGCCGAAAAAAAACTTTGCCAAGTTCGACGCTTTCGTCTAACATTATCGAAACAAGCCCGTGGTAGGTCTCATACGGACCGTCCATAACGAAAGGGTTTTTATAAGGAGGAAACACGACAACATGCTGAACACACGTCTCCCCAAAGCGGCGGGCGCGGCGCTTTTCGCCGCGCTGATGTTGGTTGTTTCCTCGGCCTCCGAGGCCTTCGCGCAGGCGCGTCCCGCCGCACGTACGCCCAAAGCGGCGTTGCGCATCAAGGAGATCGCGAAGCCTGGCAGGCAGGCGCTCGTCTCCTCGCCCGACATCGACGGCAAGGTCAAGTCGCCGGGCCACATCTCGCGTGGCCAGAACTGGAAGTGGGCGATGCTCGAGGTCCGCTACGAGACCGCTCCCGAATGGATCGACGAGGCCGTCTTCTCCTTCCATGTCATGTGCCAGGACACCAAGACCAAGGAGTACCACTACTTCCAGACGTCCGTCACCTATCTCGACATAGCCAAGGGCGATCACGTCGCCGCCGCCATGCTTCCGCCGAACGCGGTGGTCCGCTACGGCGAGCCGATTTCCTTCGGCGTTGAGATATCGGTGGCCGGAGAGAAGGCTGCCTCGGCCTCCGCCGGCGTGGGCGGCGAGGAATGGTGGAACGTCGCGCTCGACAAGCTTGGCGACCGGGTGAAGCGCCACGGCGGGTATCTTCTCGATCGCTCGAAGACGCCGTTCGGGGTGACATACGTCGACGAATACGAGGCAACGAGGTAGCAGCAGCCAGAGGGTATCCAAGTGGGCGCAAGCCGCATATTGACGCTTAACATCGGCGCAAGCCACGTCACCTTGGCGGAGTTCAAGGTCGCGCGCGGCGCCAAGCCGGTCCTGTTGCAGTACGGGTCGATGCCCCTAGGCGTGGAGCCGGACAGCGACGCCGATCCCGCCGCGTTCGTGATCGACGCCCTGCGTTCGCTCACCAAGTCGCTTTCGATCCGTCCGTCGACCCTGCTCATGGCGGTCTCCGGGCAGACGGTCTTCCCCCGCTTCATCAAGCTTCCGCCGGTCCAGGCGTCGAAGCTTCTGCAGATGGTCCGGTACGAGGCGGAGCAGAGCGTCCCGTTCCCGATCGACGAGGTCGTCTGGGACTACCAGCTCATCGGCGATTCGGACGGCGGTGAGCAGAACGCCATGATCGTGGCCATGAAGACCGAGAGCGCATCGTCGCTCACGGACTGCGTGCAGGCCATCGGCATGGAGCCGGCGGTGGTGGATGTCGCCCCGCTGGCGATCGCCAACTGCGTCCAGGCGTCATACGGGCAGGTCGAGGGCTGCACCCTCGTCATCGACATCGGCGCGCGTTCCACGAACCTTGTCTTCCTTGAGGACGGCAGGGTCTTCTACCGCACGATCTCCATCGCGGGCAACGCGATCACCAACGAGATCGCGAAGGCGTTCGAGATAGACTTCCGCGCCGCAGAGAACCTCAAGCGTGAAAGCGCCTTCGTCGCGCTTGGTGGCACGTACGCATCCGGGGACGAGAACGCCGACAAGCTTTCCAAGGTCGTCCGCAACGTCGTCACGCGCCTCCACGCCGAGATAAACCGCTCGATCAACTTCTACCGCAGCCAGCAGGGCGGGGCCGTGCCTGTGCGCGTGCTGCTCGCCGGCGGCTCGTGCGTCATCCCGCACCTTGGCACGTTCTTCCGGGAGAAGATGAAGGTCGAGGTCGAGTTCCTGAACCCGTTCGACGCCGTCACGCTTGGCGGGCGTCTCGATCCGGATGCGGTGAGTTCAGACTTCCCGTCCCTGTGCGAGGTCGTCGGGTTGGCTGTGCGCTCTGCGCAGGACGGCGTGGCCAGGATCAACCTGATGCCTCCGGCGCTTATCCAGCGCAAGACCCTTCGCCGCAGCATCCCGTTCCTTGCCGCCGGCGCCATCTGCATCATCGCGGCGTCGGCCCTGATCGGCTATTCGAACGACGGTCTGGCGGCTGTGTTCTCCGCGCAGAAGGACAAGGCCCAGAGAGCCAGGAACAGCCATGAGAAGGCGCGCAAGGAAATCCGCGCAGAACTGGCCGCGGCCGATGACGTGTTGAAGGACATCGAGACCTACAACGGTCTTGTCCGTACTCGGACCGCATTCCTCCACCGCATGGACGCCGTAAGGTCCGCGATGCTTGAGGGTTCGTGGATAAACTCCATCGACACGGTGAAGGAGGACGGGGTGCCTGTCCGCTTCGCCATCGTGTGCCGCGGCTTCGCGGACATGCTCCGCAAGGCCGAGGACATCGACGTCGAGGCCGCCAAGAAGGATGACCGCGCGCCACGCACCGCGCCGGAGATATTCTGCGACCGCCTCGCCGCCCTGCCGCCGTTCTCCGGTCAGCCGCGCATCACCCTGCTCAAGGACGTCGACGGACTTGACGGCGGCAGAATCAGGGAGTTCAGGGTCGAGGTCGATTTCAACAAGGACTTCACCGACGGAAAGGAGGGCGAGTAGCAATGAACCGCTCCAAGCTGATCCTGGCCGTCATCGGCGCGATAGCGCTTCTTGGATCCGCGTTCTTCATCCATCGCGCCGTATCGGTCTCCGCAAAGGCGAGGGAGGGGAAGGACGCCCGCGACAGGGCTTTCTCGGATCTCGAGAAGGTGTACAAGGACGAGATATTCCCGAGCCAGGCGAACGTCGCCACCGTCAAGGACGACGTGGCCCGCTACGAGGGCGTGCGCGATTCGTTCGCGTCGGCGCTTGCCGCGAAGAACGTCCAGCCGCCGGCCTCCCGCATCACGCCGTCCGCCTTCATGCAGACCCTCCAGGCCTTCGTCGCCGCCAAGATCAAGGCGGCGCCGTCGACCGCAGGCAGAAGCTGCGTATCGGACGACTTCGCCTTCGGCTTCGACCGCTACATCGGCGCCCCCGTCATGCCGCAGAACGACGAGGTCCCGCGCCTCGTCCAGCAGCTCCTGATCACGAAGGACATAGTGGACGTGCTCTTCGCCGCGCGCATCGTCGAGCTACGGTCTATGACGCGCGAGGTATTCGAAGGCGTCCAGGCCACCGCGCAGCCCAAGCCGGCCCAGCTCGACGAAGGGGCGAGGGGCGGCCCGGGGCGTCGGAACGCCCCCGGACGCCAAGGGCGTGCGGCGAACGCGAAGCAGGGCGGGGCGGCCGCGGCCGCCCCGGAGGAGCCGCTCTTCACGTCGCAGCGCTTCACCGTCTCGTTCGTCGCAGATGAACACGCGGTGCTGACGGTGCTGAACGATCTGGCCCGCCTTGGATGCTTTGCGGTGGTCTCCGACGTCAGGATATCCAAGTCGGCATCCGACATCCGTCCGCCGGAGACGTCCGTGGCCGATGCTCCTCAGGAACGGCCGCGCCGCGATACCTCGCGCCGCCGCCGCACATCCCGGCGCGGCGAGGATGACGAGGAAGAGGTCGCGCATTCGGTTCCGGCGCCGGCTCCCAAGGAGCTGACGCTGGCCCAGCGCCTTATGACCGGCCCGGACATCGATCCGCCGCTTGAAGTATCGCTTGTCATCGACGTCTATTCCTTCAGGGCCGTCAAGGCCGGAAAGGAGGCCGAATAGCCATGGCCTCCGGTAATTTCAAGACCGGCCTCGCCGGCATATACGACAAACTGATCCTTCTCGCCGGAATCATATTCCTCGGCGTCTCCGCCTATGTCTTCTACGGAGCCAGGACCTCCGCCTCGGACGAGGACGCCGCCTTCGAGCGGCGCATCCATGCGCTGAAGCCGGCGAATCCATACGCCCCCGACATCTCGGAGAAAATAGCGGGATACGAGCGTCCGGTCTCGCTCATAGCGCAGCCGCCGCTAATCCACAACGACCCCGATCGCATAATAGGCTTCTTCGTCCCTGAGGCCCGCGTCTTCTGCATAAACGAGCGTTGCCGCTATCCGATCGGGCTCCATTGGGAGAAGTGCCCGGCGTGCGGAACCGAGCAGATCGTCAAGCGCGAGGAGGACCCTACCGCGGACTCCGACGGCGACGGCATGCCCGACGTGTGGGAGCGCAAGTACGGTCTAAACCCGCACGACCCGGCGGACGCCGACCTTGATCTTGACGGCGATTCCTTCTCCAACCTCCAGGAGTACAAGGACGGGACAAACCCGCAGGACGCGAAGAGCCACACCGAGCTGGCCCTGCTCATGCATGTCGCGGACATCAAGTCCACGATGCTCCCGCTCATGTTCAAGGGCGCCTCGCGCATGCCCAACGGCAAGTTCAACTGCTCGTTCAACTATCTGCACCCGCAGCGCCGCGAGATCATGACGCTCTACGTCAAGGAGGGCGAGCAGATCGCCAATCCGTCGCTTAAGGTCGATTCCGGCTACAAGCTTGATTCGATGGAGGTGAAGGAGGAGGAGTACCACGACCCTGTCACCAACAGCCGCCGCACCCGCGAGGTCAGAACCGCAATCATCTCGAATGCGGCCGGCAAGACATACCGCCTCGAGACCGACAAGCGCGTGAACGACGACGATTTCATCATCACCATCGCCCAGGACTTCAAGGGCGGGCAGGACGTCGTGCTGAAGGGCGACGAGGAGTTCGAGGTTGACGGCAGAAAGTATCGTGTCGTCAAGGTTGACAAGGACCTGATGAAGGTCGTGATACGCGGCGAAGCCGACAAGCGGGACATAACGCTCTCGCGCGAGGGTGCCGCGAGATAGCCAATGGTTGTGGTTTTGGAACTTATCGGAGACTGAAAGATGGATATGTCAAGGCTTCTGAAGATCTCGGCGACGGCGCTTTGCGCATTCGCGCTCTGCGGCGTGTTACACGCCCAGGACGGCCTCGCCGGCGAGTTGGACGACCTTCTTGGTCTCGGCGGCGACGATGCCGGCGATGGTCTCTTCGCGGCTCCTGCGGAGGCGGCTCCGGCGGCCGAGGCCCCAGCTGCGGCCGAGGAGGCTCCTGTCGTCGAGGAGGCCGCGCCCGAGGCCGCCGCTCCTGCCGAAGAGGTGATTGCCGAAGCCGACGCGCCTGCGGCTCCTGCGGAGGAGGCCGTTGCCGAGGCTGCGGCCCCTGTCGCCGCGCAGGCCGCCGAGGCCGCTGATGATCTTGCCGCGCTCCTTGCCGCGGATGATGAGCAGGAGGCCGCCGAAGCCAAGCCTGAAGCGGCTGAGGCCGCGCAGGTGGTCGAGGATGCCGCCGAACCCGAAGCCGAGGCGCCTGTGGCCGAAGAGGCCGCCCCTGCTGCGGAGGAGGCTGTCGCCGATGTGGATGAGGCCGCGCCCCAAGCCGAAGCGCCTGTCGTTGAAAAGGCCGCCCCTGCGGCTGAAGATGCTGTAGCTGAGGCCGAAGAAGCCGCGCCTGCTGCGGAGGAAGCCGCCGCCGAGGCGGAGGAAGCCGCTCCTGCCGCCGGCGACCTTGCCGCGTTGCTTGCGGCAGGCAACGACGAGGAGCCTGAGATCGCGCCAGCCGAGGTGATCGAGGATGAGGAGCCCGAGGCGGCGGCGGCCGAGGCCGCTCCGGAGGCGAAGGCCGACGAAGGGGATTTGCTCGGGGATCTGCTGGCTCCGCTTGAAGAGGAGGCCCCGGCCGAAGTGGCCGAGGAGGTCGCGCCTGTGGCCGAGGAGGTCGAACCCATTGCGGAAGCGGAACCTGTCGAAGAGGTCGCGCCCGTCGTCGAGGATGTCGCCGGTGGCGAGGATGGCGTTGTCGCGGATGACAATGGCGCCGCCGAGGCCGAGACGCCTGCCGAGGAGGCTGCGGCGGATGCCGGGAAGCAGTCGGAGGACGATGAGCGCAAGGCCGAGATATCGGAGATCGAAACATTGGAGCGCGTCCGCAAGCAGGCTTTGGAGAAACATGGCCTCGCCAGCCTCGAGAACGCCCGCAAGGAGATGAAGGACGGCAACTACGTCGAGGCGCAGCGCCTCTACGAAGAGGCCGTGAAGTTCATAACGAACCGCCCCGGCAACGAGAAGCTCATAGACGAGGCCGAGCAGGGCGTAGCCGAGTCGATATACCGCCAGTCCATCGTGATGTGGAAGAAGGACGTCCTCGACGAGGCCGTGAAGCTGGCCCGCCAGGCTCGCGACAAGAACCACCCGAAGGCGTCCAAGCTCATCGCCGACATCCAGGAGCAGATCGACAATCCGCCGAAGCCCCCGCGTCCGAAAGTCGTCAAGCGCTGGAAGGAAAGCGACTTCAAGGACAACCAGGAGGACATCAGGGCGCGCATCGGCAAGGCGCGCGAGTACTACATCACCGGCGAGTACGACCTTGCCCGCCGGGAACTCGAGCTCATACTCAAGTCCAACCCGTACAACCAGGACGCCATAGTCCTCCTGCGCCGCGTCGCGGAGCGCGACTACGATTTCTCCTCGACGGAGTTCTCCACGACCCGCGCATCGATGATCCAGGATGTCCGTGAGAAATGGACGCCAGACCGCTACGCGATCGACGTCGTCGATTACACGGCCAAGGGCGACAACACCACCATCACCGGCAAGGAGATCACCGATCCGTCGGGCAAGACCGCAGAGCAGGTCACGGCCGACAAGATGGCCGCCATCGTCATCCCCGAGATCAACTTCCGCGCCGCCAACATCAACGATGTCGTGGCCTTCTTCGAGCAGGCCTCGCGCGACTACGACGACCAGCAGATCCCGCCGGAGCGGCGCGGCGTCAACATCATCCTCAAGCTCAACCAGGCGGCGCAGGCCGCCGAGGCGGCCATCCCCTCCGACGATCCATGGGGCCAGGCCGAGAGCGCGGTCAGCACCGGCGGCGTACAGCCCGTCACATTCTCCGCCCGCTTCATGAGCCTATACGAGGCCCTCAAGGTCATCACCGAGATCTCCGGCCTCAAGTTCCGCATCCGCGGCAACATCGTCATGATCATGCCGCTGGACACGCCTGACGAGGACATGGTCTCCCGCACCTACACCGTCCTCCCCTCCATCGAGGAGCGCGCTTCGAGCATGTCCACGTCGCTCACGCAGAGCCGCGCCGACTCCGGGGGCTTCCTCGACCCTGCGGACGTCAACAACGATTCCAACGGCCAGATCAACTGGAAGCAGCTCTTCGAGGACATGGGCGTCAAGTGGCCGACCGGCTCCTCCATCGCCTACCTGCCCAGCATCAACAAGATGCGCGTCCTCAACACCCCGGAGAACCTGATCGAGTTCGAGAAGACCCTCCAGGAACTAAACGTGACGCCGCGCCAGGTCGAGATCGAGGCCCGCTTCGTCGAGGTCGGCCAGACCGATCTGGACTCGCTCGGCCTCGAGTGGAACCTCTCCGACGACTGGGAGGTCCTGACGCGCAAGAGCGATCCGATGCAGCACATCTCCGTCGGGGCCGGCTCCGGCACCAGGAACTCCTTGCGCTATCTGGCCAACTCGCCGTCGGCCTTCAACCAGATCGCCACGGTGAACGACGGCATCTTGTCCGTGGCGAGCCATCTCACGAATCCGGAGCTCGAGGTCATCCTCCATGCGCTTAGCCAGAAGTCCAATACCGACCTCCTTTCCGCCCCGAAGGTTGTCACGATGAACATGCAGGAGGCGATCATCAAGGTCGTCACCGAGTACATCTATCCGACCGAATACGAACTCGAGGAGTACGACTCCAAGAGCGACAACGACAACGTCCAGAACGTCTATCCGGCGGTCACGCCGCAGTCGTTCGAGATGCGCGAGGTCGGCGTCATACTCCAGGTCGTCCCGGAGGTTTCCGAGGACGGACAGATGATATCCCTCCAGCTCAACCCGCAGATCATCTCCGAGCCGGAATGGGAGGACTATGGTTTCGAGTATCCGAAGGGCGTGGCGGACGCCGACGGCAACATGGAGACGTATCACATCGCCATGCGTCAGCCGCTCTTCAAGATACGCAGCATCAACACCAAGGTCGCCATATACAACGGCGCCACGGTGGTGATGGGAGGCATGATCACCGAGGAACGCGTGGAGGTCGTGGACAAGGTGCCCGTGCTTGGGGACATCCCACTCATCGGGCGTCTTTTCCGCAGCACCTACGAGAAGAGCGAGAAGCGCAACCTCCTCATCTTCGTGACGGCGCGCATGGTCGATCCGGCCGGGCGCACGGTACGGAGCGAGTCGGCCGACGGCGAGGGTCTGGTCCGCTAGGGCAGGCCCTCGGCCAAGGCGCATCCCGTCTTGCACCGATGAAGACAAGGCTTCTGGCAGTGACGGGCGGGATCGCCTGCGGGAAAAGCGCGGCCGCGCTGCACCTTTCCCGCCTTGGCGGGGAGGTTCTCGACACCGACATCGTCACGCATTCGCTGCAGGGCCCCGGCGGGGCTGCGGCGGAGGTTGTGGCGAGGGAGTTTGGGGCTGGCGTCATGGCTCCGGACGGCTCGGTGGACAGGCGTCGTCTTGGCGCGGTCGTCTTCGCGGACGCCGCCGCCATGGCGCGTCTGGACGCAATCCTCCATCCGCTCATCTCCGAAAAGGTGCGCGAATGGGTGGGGCAGGGGACGTCCGCCGTCTTCAAGGCGGTGCTAGTCCCGCTACTCTACGAGGCCGGGTTCGACAAGGTCTTTGGATGGGACATGACGCTGGCCATAGTCTGCTCCGAGGCGGAGCAGATCCGGCGGCTGAAGGGCCGCGGGTTTTCCGAGGAAGAGGCCAAGGCGCGGATCGCCGCGCAGATGCCATGCGCCGAGAAGGCAAGGCGCGCGGACATGGCTATATGGAACGATGAGGGATTCGACCACCTCTACAAAGAGGTCGAAAAGGCAGTGGAAAGACTTCTCGCCTAGCTAGGAGTTGGACAAGTAATGAGCGAAGAGATGATCGAGGCGGCCGCGCCGGCCGCCGCGGAAACGGCGGCACCCCATGCGGCGCCTGCGAAGCGCCCGCGCGGCCGCCCGCGCAAAGTGCGGACAG
>JAFSZJ010000120.1 GCA_017458965.1 Kiritimatiellia bacterium
CTGAAGGGCGGCGCGGTCACCTCGGCCTTTGGATGACCTGGTCCATGTACGGGATCGGCATCCCGGTCTCCAGGCTCAGGCGGCGCATGGCGTCGAGTATGGCAGGCGAGGGCGAGCGCGCGTAGTCGCCGACAAGCGTGTACATGCGGCGTGCCACCCAGGCGTCGCGGATGTCCGCCCCGCCGGGAGCGGCCGCGCCCAGATCCATCTGGAAGACGATGTCGCACTTGCTGCCGCCCCCTTCTCCGCGCACCTGGAAGACGAGGTTCGTGACATCGGCCGGGCAGGAGCCATAGTACTCGAGCGTGCGGTCGGCGTAGAGGTTCGCGGACGGCAGCGGATAGAGGTCAGCGTGGGAGGCAAGCGCCGTGGTGACGCCGACGCGGCCGAGGACGGGGCGCGCCGATCCGTCGATGATCGACGCTATGGCCTTGGGTATGTCCCAGCGCCCGGAGGTGACGACCTGCGCCGAGCCGCGGTTGCAGAAGGCCAGCATGTCGAGCAGGTAGTTGTTGGCGCGGCCGTGGGTGCCGACGACGAAGACGGAGACGTTGTCGTTGAGTTTAGAGAACTCGCCTATGATGCGCGAAGATTCGGTGAGACCGACCGTCGCCTTTCCGTCCGTGACGAGTATGACGATGAGCGGACGGGCGCTGTCGCGAGGCAGGGCGAGAAGCGTCTGGAGGGAGCGGAAGACGTCGGTGCCGCCCTTGGCGCGCATGGACCGTATGAAGCCGGCGGCCTGCTCGATCGTATCGGCGTTCGGCGACGCCCACGACGGGAAGCAGAACTCCACGTCGTCGCGGAAGAGCGCGACGTTGAAACGGTCGCCCGGCGGAAGCGAGCGCACGGCGGCCTCAAGGGCGTCGCGGCAGAAGTGGAGGCGCTCCTCGGCGAGCGAGCGCGATGCGTCCTGCACGAAGACGATGTCCTTAGGCACGACGGGCAGGACGGATGGATCGCGCGCGGCGACCTGGAGGCGGAAGTAGCAGCGCCCTGTGTCGCCTTCCGGGCGGAAGGTGAAGGCCCTCGCCATGAGACGGGAATCCACGGGCTTGAACGAAGATATATCGGATGGCTTGTCCCCGAAACGCGATATCGTGGCCTCGGGCGTCTGTGCCTCGGGCGTCGGCGTCTCCGTCGGGACGATCTCCTCCGGCGCAGCGGCGGCGGGCGTGTCCGTCGGCAGCGGCGATGACCTCGGGGCCTCGGGCGCCTTTGCGCGGATGTCCTTCAGTAGATCGACAGGCGGTATGTAGTCCGGCGCGGCGGCGATGCGTTCTATTGCGGGGATCTCGATGCGCGGAAGCGGGGCTATGTCGTCACGCACAAGCTTGTCCGCGACGGCCATGATCTGCTGGCGCGGCATCCACCCCTCAGTCGGGGGCGACGGCGTCGGAAGCGCGACGGGCACGTCCTTCGCTGCGGCGAGGGCCTCGTCGGAGACGCGCGGCGCGGAAAGCGCGGCGTCCGGAGCCGAAGCCAGAAGAGAGACGTCGCCGGATATGCCTAGCGCCGGCAACGCCGCCGGATCACCGGCGAACGGGTTCTCGACAGGGCGCAGCGGATCCTCATGGATGCTATCCACGCGGGACGGCGGCGTGGGGGCGGGGCGGAACGAACGGTCGATGGAGGCGGTCACGTCGAAGCGCATGTCGCGCGCCCGCTCCATCATGACGTAGTGCGCGATGAGCGACACGATGACGGCGACCACGACGAAACCGTAGTGGTGGTGTTCCTCCTCCTCGTAGTAGGGGCCGGAACGCGACGCGCCCGAAAGGGCCGGTCCTATGACCGCTCTTCCTCCGACGTCCTTCATGCGCAACCGTCCTTCATGGCTACATCCTACCAGAATCGCGCCTCGCTGCGTCAGCCTTTCAGAACACCGGCCTCGGCGAGGCTGGAGTATCCGCTTGGCGAAGCCTCGGTGCGCCGACCTACCACGACATGGTCCACGAGCCGGATGCCGAGTATCCTGGCGGCGTCTGCCATGCGCACCGTCACGTTCACGTCCTCCTTCGACGGCGTCGGGTCGCCCGACGGGTGGTTGTGCACGAGTATGGCCGCCGTGCATCCGCGCCGCATCACCGGCCCGAATATCTCCGTCGCGCTTGCGGGGCAGCGGTCGTGCGACCCCGTGGCGACCTTCACCGGCTGCCCTACCATCCTGCCCCGCGAATCGAGGAGGATCACATGGAAGAACTCCTGCCTTGCGCCGCGCACGAGAGGCTCGATGATCTCGAACACGTCGTTCGCCGACGCAACCCTGCGCGGGGTCGCGGTCACCGCCCCCGATGATGCGCGGCGGCCAAGCTCAAACGCCGCCTCAAGCTCCATCGCCTTCACCTCGCCTATGCCTGGGACATGCAGGCCGATGATGTCGAGGTAGGTCATGTGCGCGAGCGCCTCCAGGCCTCCGGCCGCGATCAGGAGTTGACGCGCGAGTTCCGTGACGTTCCGCCCTGGGTTGCCGATGCGCATCAGTATGGCGAGCAGCTTCTCGGCATCCATGGCCTCGGCGCCGCGGCGCTTCAGCTCCTCACGCGGACGCATCTCCGACGGCATGTCGCGCATGCGCGTTGCGATTGCCGATGTCGGAACGGGATTGGCGCTAGATTGTGATTTCGCGGAGTCCATTGCGCTTCCAGATCTCCAGTGCCTTTTCGCCGAGCATGGCGGGCGAATCCTCTTCACCTACCTCTATCCATTCGACCGCCAGCTGATGCCTGAACCAGGTCATCTGACGCTTCGCGAGCTGGCGCGTGCGCGCGGCTACGCGCTCCTTGGCCTCCACTACGGTCATGCGTCCGTCCACGACTGCAAGGGCCTCGGCATACCCGATCGCGGCGGCGGCCGTCTCGGAGAGGCCGCCGGACGAGCGTAGGGCGGACGCCTCTTCCAAGAGTCCGTTCGCGAACATCGTGTGGATTCTTTCCATTATCCGGGCGGCGAGCCTATCGCGGGGCATGATGAGGCCGGCGACTGGGCGGGGCCGCGCGATGGAGTCATCGCGCGGCAGGATGGGGGCGGGGTTGGCGTCGGCGCGCTCCAGGGCGCGGATGATGCGGCGCGGGTTGAGGGCATCGCCGGGAGGAAGCAGGGCCATGGCGTCGGGCCGCTCGGCCAGAGCCTCCTTAAGTGCCGCAAGACCGCCATCCTCGAACAGCTTTCGCCATTTCGTTCGCGAGGCTTCGCCGGGTGGCGGCGCATCCAGCCCATCAAGCAACGCCTTCACATATAGCCCAGTTCCACCCGCCACGATGATTTTTGGGAAAGTGGAAAGTGGAGAGTGAAGAGTGGAAAGTGGAGAGTGAAGAGTGGAAAGTGGAGAGTGAAGAGTGGAAAGTGGAGAGTGGAAAGTGGAAAGTGGAGATGGAGGAGGGGAGGAGGGGAAGGTGGCGAGTTGGTCGCGGGCGGCCGAGAGCCATGCCCCTGTGCTGAA
>JAFSZJ010000121.1 GCA_017458965.1 Kiritimatiellia bacterium
TCCTGCTGCGCGATGACCCCATCGCGCAGGACGCCGCGCCGGACGCCGCGCCGGCGGAGGGCGCCGGCGACGTGGCCTCGGACGCCACATCCACGCCAGTCCTTCGCTGGGGGCGTCGCGGACGCGGGCGTTTCCGCGACCGCCGAGGCGACCATCAGCCCCCTGAAGGCTGGCAGCCCGACGCCCAGCAAGGCCAGGAAGGCGTTCAGCAGCAGCCCCAGCGCCAGTTCCGCGAGCCAAACCGCTCGAACCTGCCGGCGATCAACCTATGGGAGCTTGAGGCGCTGCCTGTAGAGGAGCTTGTGACAAGGCTTACCGGCTTTGTGCCTCAGGATATGCTTTCCGGCGTCTTCCGCCGCGACGACGCCATCGGTGAATTCGTGCGCAACTACGTTCGCCGAGGCGGCATCGTCGATGTCCGCGGCGTCATGGAGGTGGTGGCGGACGGCTTTGGGTTCATCCGCTCCGAAAAGGCCGGCTACGCCACTTTGCCAGATGACGTGTACGTCTCGCCCAACTACATTAGGCGCTTCAACATCCGCACCGGCGACATCGTCGACGGTCCCGTCCGCGACGCCGGGCGCGAACGTCCAGATCGCGGCAAGGAGCGTTCGTTCGCCCTCGCCCGCGTGGATTCCGTCAACGGCCACCTCGCCACCGAATGGCAAAGCCTCGTGCAGTTCGATGACCTAACGCCGGTTCATCCGACCCGGCGCATACAGCTTGAGCGCATTGCGCCGGGACCGGAGCCGACCGACCTCACCATGCGCTTCGTCGACCTGTTCGCGCCGGTGGGCTTCGGTCAGCGCGGCCTTGTCATAGCCCCGCCACGCGCTGGCAAGACGACGATCATCCAGAAGATAGCCTCCGCGATCTCCTCCAACTATCCCGACGCCCTCCTTCTTGTGCTGCTCATAGGCGAGAGCCGCGAGGAGATCACGGACATGGAGCGCGTTCTTGGCGCCAAGGTCCTGTCCGCCGCCTTCGACGATCCGCCGGAACGCCAGGTCCAGGTGGCCGAAATGACCGTCGAGATGGCCAAGCGCAAGGTCGAGGCCGGAAAGGACGTCGTCATCCTCATGGACAGCATCACGCGCTTCGCCCGCGCATGCAACGCCATCGCGCCGCAGAGCGGTCGGACGACGCACGAGGGCATTGACCTAGGCGCCATGTCCCGCCCGAGGAAGCTCTTCGGCTCTGCGCGCGCCACAGAAGGCGGCGGAAGCCTCACCATCATCGCGACCGCGCTCTCCGAGACCGGGAGCCGCATGGACGACGTCGTGCTGGAGGAGCTTCGCGGCGCCGCAAACATGACGCTCGTCCTCGACGGCCAGCTGGCCTCCCGCCGGATATTCCCGGCGATCGACGTCCAGTCCTCCGGCACGCGCAAGGAGGAGTTCATCGTCACTCCGCCCGAACTCAACCTCGCGCGGAGCCTACGCAAGATGCTCGCCGATTCGCCCACGCCCATCGAGAGCATGGAGAACATCATCAGGCACATGCGGAAGTCCGCCAGCAACGCGGAGTTCATCATGCAGAAGTTCAACCAATAGCTGCGGGAAGACCCCGCCAACACAACAGGAGCACCAGCCAGTCATGAAGATCGAAAAGACAAAACTCGGGGATTGCCGCGTCAAGCTAGTCATCGACGCCGGCCCGGACGAGACCAAGGCCGACTACGACAAGGCCGTGAAGGCCTACATCAGGCAGGCACGCATACCCGGCTTCCGCCAGGGCAAGGCGCCGTTGTCCGTCATCCAGAAGTTCCTAGGCGCCGAGCTGCTTTCGGATGTCAAGAACGCACTCGTCTCACGCCTCTCCTCCGAGGCCGTCAAATCCGAGGGGATCGAGGTCGCCAACATCGTCTCGATAGACGACGTGGTCTTCTCCCCCGAGCGCGGCATCAACTTCTCGGCGACGATCGACATCCGCCCCGAGATCAAGCTTCCCAAGTACCAGAAGATCCCCGTCTCCGCCGGGGAGGTCAAGGTCGATGAAGGCGAGGTAGATGCCGAGATCGACTACATGCGCAAGTCCCTCTCGCCACGCAAGGACGTCGAAGACGCCGTGCAGAAGGGCGATGTCGTCAAGATCGACTTCAAGGGCGAGATCGGCGGCGTCCCGCTAGCCGAAGCCAAGCCCGAGGCGGACAAGCATTTCGCCGGCGAGAACGGCCACTGGGCCTCGGCCGATCCGGCCGAAGGCGACCACTTCATCCCCGGCCTGGCCGATGCCATCACCGGCAAGAAGGTCGGCGATGCCTTCGCGTTCGAGGCCGATTTCCCGTCCGAATTCCGCGACAAGGCGCTTGCCGGCGTGAAGGTGTCGTATTCCGGCACCGTTCAGGCTGTCCGCCGCACCGAGCCGCTCGCCGACGAGGATCTCGCCAAGTACCTTGGCCAGGAGAGCTTCGAGAAGATGCGCGGCGCCATCCGTGACCGCTATCTCGCCCGCAACCAGGAGATGGACGACATGCGGATGAATTCAGAGATCCGCGACTGGCTCGCCAAGAAGTCGTCCTTCGCGGTACCCGAGTCCATCGTCTCGATCCGCCTTGGCGAGGTCTATGAGCGCGTCATCCGCGAGGAGGTCCAGAAGGCCAACGCCCAGGATCCCACGGCCTATGCCCGCGAGCACGCCTCGGACATCGCGAAGATCGCGGAGGAGCGCGCCCGCCGCGACGTGCTTCTCGGCTATGTCTTCGAGGGCATCGCCAAGGAGCAGTCGATCAGCGTCGACGAGCACGAGCTCACGCATGAGCTCGACGCCATCTCGCGCTACTACATCCAGCAGGGCGACAAGACCATGACGCCCAAGCGCGTCCGCGAGATCGTCGAGCGGAACGGCCGCATCGAGCTCATCCGCCAGTCGATCCTCGAGAGCAAGGTCCTCAAGTACCTCCGCGACGAGATCCGCGCCGCCAAGTAGCGGCGTGGAACTCGTCTAAAAACTCTGTGAGATTTGAAGTCCCACGAGCCAAAAGCTCTGCGAGATCTGCGATCTGGGGTCCCGCAAGCCAAAAACCCTCTGAGATTTGAGATCTGAAATCTGAGATCCTCTGGTGCGCATAGTCTCCTACAACATAAGGCACGGACTAGGGATGTCCGGCGTCCTTGACCTCCGCGCGGCCGGCATCGAGGCCATGCGCGTCAAGCCGCGCTTCATCGGCCTCCAGGAGGTCGATCAGCTAGCCGGCCGCGTCGGAGGTGCGGACACATGCGCGATCCTCGCCGAGGCCACGGGCATGCACGCCACGTTCGCCAAGGCCATAGACTTCGATGGCGGCGAATATGGCGTGGCGCTCCTCTCGCGTGGCAGACCGCTCGCCGTCCGCCGGATCCCGCTTCCCGGCGACGAGCCACGCGTCCTCCTGCTGTGCCTGTTCCGCGACTGCTGGGTCGGCGTCACGCATCTTGACGTGGCCTCGGAGGAGACGCGGCTGGCGGCCGTTCCGATCGTCCGCGACGCCGTCGCCAGGTGCGCCGTGTCCAAGCCCGTCTTCCTCATGGGCGACTGGAACGCCCCGCCATCCTCGCCAACGCTCAAGGCGATGCGCGGCTTCATGGACGTGCTCTCCGATGAGACCAAAGCCACCTTCCACGGCGAAAACTTCACCCCCGGCGACCTCTGCGATCCCTCGCGCTGCATCGACTACATAGCCATCGACAAGGGGCATAGCGCAAGCTTCACGCTTCGCTCAAGCCGCGTCATCGAGGAGCGCACGATCTCCGACCACGCGCCTATTGCCGTGGATGTGACGGGGAAGAGGGAATAGGACGCCGCCGCCCGGACATCGGCTGCTACGAAAGCCTGGTCCGTTCATCGACGTTCATCATGATCCGCTAGAGCGGAAATGCATAATGCACAATGCATAATGCATAATGCACAATGAGAGTGGCCAGTTCTAGTGCCGCTAGACTTTCCGGACCGCCGGGACATCCGAGACTTGCCAGACATTCCAGACTATTTGCCCTCTGCGTTGAAACCCACTTGCTCTGCCAAACCAAGAAACCCGGAACAAGGAACCAGAAACTCGGAACAAGGAACCAGGAACCAGGAACAAGGAACCAGAAACCAGGAACAAGAAACCAAGAACTCGGAACTCCAAACCCGTAACTTTCCCATTGACACCTCTCTCGTTTTTTCATACGATGCAAGAAAATTAACTCGTCACAGGCCCAATTCAAGGAGGATCCGATGAAGAAGATTCTGTCCTGCGCCGCAACCGCAGCGCTTTTCGCAACCGTCGCGCCGATGGCGCGTGGCGACCTCGCGGACATTGTGCCCGACGGCTTCGCGCGCGCCACCGAGTTCACAGTGAACGGTTACAACGGCACCACGCCGCTGACGAACTTCCCCGTCCTCGTGAAGATTTCGGCCGGGTCTCCGACCGGGTTCAAATACTCTGACCTCATGTTCCCGGACACGGGTGACGACCTTGGCTTCGTCGATGCGCAGGGCAATGGCCTTCCGTTCGAGATCGACGAGTGGAACACGAACGGCACTTCGGTCCTCTGGGTCACGCTCCCCGAGATGACGCTGGACACGAACTTCGTGATGGTCTATCGCTCGGCAAAGACGGGCAAGAGCCTGAACGGGAACAACCCGTTCGCGGACTACGTCGGCGTCTGGCACCTGGGCGAGACGGCCTCCGGCAAGACGA
>JAFSZJ010000019.1 GCA_017458965.1 Kiritimatiellia bacterium
CGCCGCCGACGCGGCCGGGGGCTGCGCCACGGCTGGCGCAACTGGCGGCTTCACCGTGATTGGGGAGAGTTTTGGCGGTATCGCGCCGCCCTCCTGCAGATCGTCGTCGGCCATTGTTAGTCTCCTATGTCTTTTCCACTGCCATGCCGGAGCGTCGCGGCGCCTAGACCGTCATGACCTCGGCTTCCTTGGCCTTGAGGTCGGAATCGATCTTCGCGATCGCCGCGTCGGTGTCCTTCTGGATGCGAGCGAGCGAGTTCTCGCGCTCGTCCGCGCTGATCTTGCCGTCCTTCTGGAGCGCCTTGATGGCGTCGTTGGCGTCGCGCCTCACGTTGCGGACGGAGACGCGGGCGTCCTCCGCCTGGCGGCGGGCGACCTTGACGATCTCCTTGCGGCGCTCCTCGTCGAGCTCGGGGATCGGCACGCGGATGACGCGTCCGTCGTTCATCGGCGTGATGCCGATGTTCGCCGCAAGGATGCCCTTCTCGATGTCGGAGAGCGAGCTGGGGTCGTAGGGCGTGATGACGATCAGGCGCGCCTCGGGGGTCGAGATGTTGGCCATGTCGCGCAGACGCGTCGGGGCGCCGTAATAGACTACCGAGACGTTCTCGACGAGTGCCGGGGAGGCCTTGCCGGTGCGAAGACCGGAGAACTGCTCCTTCAGCAGCGCGTGGCACTTCGCCATCTTGTCGGTCGAGTCGCGTAGGACTGAGTTGAGATCCATTCTGTCACCTTTCTTTCTGTGCTATGCGAGTTCGTCGTCCACGTCGGAGACGAGAGTTCCTGTCGGTTCGCCTTGGAGCGCCTTTTCGAGCGCGCCTTGGTCGAAGAAATCGAAGACGAGTATCGGCACGGAGTTCTCCATGCAGAGCGCGAAGGCCGTGGAGTCCATCACCTTCAGGCGGGCGTCGAGCGCTGTGCGGTACGAGAGCCGCGCATAGCGCTTCGCGGATTTGTCCTTCGTCGGGTCCGCCGTGTACACCCCGTCGACCTTTGTCGCCTTGAAGATGGCGTCGGCGCCGATCTCGCTTGCGCGAAGGGCCGCCGCCGTGTCGGTGCTGAAGTAGGGGTTGCCTGTGCCGCCGGCGAGTATGATCACGCGCCCCTTCTCAAGGTGGCGCAGCGCCCTGCGCAGTATGAACGGCTCTGCCACGCGGGGCATGTCGAGCGCTGACATCACGCGGGTCGGGACGCCGCACTTCTCGAGACCGTTCTGCAACGCAAGCGCGTTGATGGTGGTGGAGAGCATCCCCATGT
Organism: Kiritimatiellia bacterium; assembly: GCA_017458965.1. GTDB lineage: Bacteria > Verrucomicrobiota > Kiritimatiellia > RFP12 > JAAYLN01 > RGIG3612. The sequence goes on from JAFSZJ010000019.1 coordinate 1,258, forward strand.
AGTCGCCGGACGTGCGGTCGATGCCGGCCATCTCGCCGGTCGCGCCGCGGAAGATGTTCCCGCCGCCGAGCACGATGGCGATCTCGCAGCCCATGCCGACGGCTTGCCTTACCTGCGACGCCATCTTCGCCACGACTGCCGACGATATGCATTCGCCGGAAGCCGCATCGCGAAGAACCTCGCCGCTGAACTTTAGCAGGACACGCTTGTATTTCAATGCCATGCCTAGATGCTACAGCATTTCGGGCCGTGTGTAAACCGAAATTATCGGATATGATTCATCACATGAACGGCAATTGGAACACCAGCGGCGAGATCGTGCTGTCATGCGCGCGGCATCTCGCCGGATTCGCGAAGACCGAGGCCCAGGCGCTCGGCTTCAAGGTCACGGGCGCCGACGACGACAGCGTGACGCTCGCCGGATCGCCCCTCGACGCGATGCGTCTCAACCTGCACCTCCGCACGGCGCATCGCGTCCTGATCCCGCTTGGACGCTTCGAGGCAAAGAATCTCACGCACCTCTACAACCATGCGTCGTCGATTCCGTGGGAGGACTGGATCGATCCCGACGGCTACCTCACGACGCACGGGACGATCCGCAACGACACCATCCGCGACTCGCGCGTCGCCGCGATGCGCCTGAAGGACGCCATTGTGGATCGCGTCCGCGACAAGCGCGGCCGTCGCCCCGACGCCGGATCCGAGGACAAGGGCGCTTCGGTCTTCCTCTACTGGCACGAGCGCGACCTGCGCATCTTCATCGACACGACCGGCGCGGCCCTCTCTCGGCGCGGCTACCGCCTCCTTCCCGGCAAGGCCCCGATGCAGGAGGCCCTTGCCGCGGCTGTCGTGATGGCGACCGGCTGGGACCCCTCCACACCGTTCGTCTCGCCGATGTGCGGCTCCGGCACGCCGGCCATCGAAGCGGCTATGATCGCCAAGCGCCGCGCCCCGGGCTTCACGCGGAACCATTTCGCATTCATGTCGCTCGCCGGCTACCATGAAGGTGGCGACGACTCGCCGGAGGCCTTCTGGAAGTCCGAATGCGACAAGGCGGTCGCGGCCGAGACGCCCTCCGACGACATGCCCCAGATAATCGCGACGGACATCTCTCGGGAGGCGATCCGCATCTCGCGCGCCAACGCCAAGGCCGCCAAGGTTGAGCAGTTCATCAGCTTCGGGGTCTGCGACTTCGAGGACACCGCCCTGCCCACGCCTCCAGGCGCGATATTCATGAACCCCGAGTACGGCGAGCGCATGGGCGGGGGAGATGATCTGGAGGGCCTCTACGCCCGCATAGGCCGATGGTACGGGGCTAACACCGGCTTCCTGCGCTCCATATTCACGTCAAGCCCAAGGCTCGCCAAGGCCACAGGGCTTGAGTTCTCCTCGCTTACACCCTTCTTCAACGGGACGCTCGACTGCCGCCTCGTCGCCTTCTAGTCGTTGATCAGGTCGCGCCATGCGGCAGCGGCGGCGGCGAGGGCGCGGGCACGGTGCGAGATGGAGTTCTTCACCTGCGCAGGCATCGCGGCGAATGGCTGGTCGTAGCCATCGGGTATGAAAAGCGGGTCGTAGCCGAATCCCTCAGTGCCTGACGGTGACAGTGCTATGCGGCCCTCGACGGAGCCGGAGATGGTCCATTCGCGGCCGTCGGGCGCGGCAAGGGCGAGGACGCAGCGGAAGCGCGCCGAGCGGTTCTCGGCACCATCCAGCGCGGCAAGGAGCTTGTGGTTGTTGGCCGCATGGTCCGTAGGCTCTCCGGCGTAGCGTGCGGAGAAGACGCCCGGGGCGCCACCGAGGACGTCGACCTCCAGCCCGGAATCGTCCGCGAGCGTCCATAGCCCGCTGGCGTCGCGCAGCGTACGCGCCTTCTTGAGGGCGTTGCCCTCGAAGGTAAGGGCGTCCTCCTCGACCTCGGGGAGGCCTGGGACCTCGTCGGCGCCTACGAGCGCGACCCCCGGCCAGTCGAGGATCGCGCGTATCTCGACGAGCTTGTGCGCGTTGCGCGTCGCCACTAGGAGGCGGACTGGAGCTGCCATTTCTCGCCTCTGGGGGATTGCTGGACTAGACTTCGAAGGTGTTGCCCTTCGGCGGCTCGTCTTCCTTCGCGTGGGCGGCGTAGTCGCCGGCCGGGAAGATCGCGTTGAGGACGATGCCAGCGAGCGAGGCGAGGGCAAGCGGGGTGAGGGCCGCGCCGGTGGAGCCGATCGGGAGTGTGACGCCGCCGAGGGCCGTGACGAGGATCACCGCCGCGATGATGAGATTGCGGCTCTTGGAGAAATCGACCTTGTTCTCGACGAGGTTGCGGATGCCGACCGCCGAGATCATCCCGTAGAGGACGAAGGAGATGCCGCCGACGATCGGGCCGGGGATCGTCGAGATCACTGCCGCGAACTTCGGGCAGAAGGAGAGGAGGATCGCGAAGACCGCGGCGACGCGGATGACGACGGGGTTGAAGACGCGCGAGAGGGCGAGGACGCCGGTGTTCTCGCCGTACGTCGTGTTGGCGGGGCCGCCGAAGATCGAGGCGAACGTCGTGGCTAGGCCGTCGCCTGTGAGCGTGCGGTGGAGGCCGGGATCCTTGATGAAGTCCTTGCCGACAGTCGACGAGATGGCGCTGATGTCGCCGATGTGCTCCATGATCGTGGCGAGGGCGATCGGGACGATGGCTATGATGGCGCTGGAGATGAGCCCGCCCTTGGCGAAATCGACTCCGAGGATCGTGTTGGCCTTGTGGATCGGGAGTCCGATCCAGGCGGCGGACTTGACGGCGGTGAAGTCCACGGCGCCGAGGCAGCACGCGAGGGCGTAGGAGACGACGAGGCCGATGAGGATCGGGATGATCCTGATCATGCCCTTGCCCCAGATGTTGCAGATGCCGATGACCGCCAGGGCCGTGAGGGCGAGCGTCCAGTTGGCCTTGCAGGAGCCGACCGCGACCGGAGCGAGACCAAGGCCGATCGCGATGATGATCGGGCCGGTGACGATCGGCGGGAAGCAGCGCATGACCTTCTTGATGCCGAAGGCCTTGATAAGGCCGGCGAGGACGAGATACACGAGGCCGGCGCAGGCGACGCCCAGGCAGGCGTAGGGCAGGAGCTGCGCCTTGGTCATCTCCTCGAAGCCTTCGGTTCCGGCGAGGCTTGTGATGGCCGCGTAGCCGCCGAGGAAAGCGAAGGACGAGCCGAGGAAGGCGGGGACCTTGCCGCCGGTGATCAGGTGGAACAGGAGCGTGCCGAGACCGGCCATGAGGAGCGTCGTGCCGATGTCGAGGCCAGTGATGAGCGGGACGGTGACCGTCGCGCCGAACATGGCGAACATGTGCTGGAGGCCGAGTACGAGCGTCTTGCCGGCCGGGAGTTGGTTTTTGTCGGTATTCATGGTTTGCTGCCCCTTGTTGCCTGAAGTTGGACGCCATCGCGCCCTTCGCGATGACGACGTGGAAATTCTACCAGATTACGCCGCGCTACAGCTTGAGCGAGTCGAGCATGCTGCCGATGGAGGAGATGTCGGCCGGCGCAGTGGAGGCCTTCTTGAAGTCTGCCATGGCCTTGGCGACCTCGGCAGCCTCTGCGGCGGCCTTGGCGGCCTCCTCGTCCTCCCATATCGGGCGGAGGCTGATGCGCCGCCGGTCGCGGTCGATGCTTTCGACCTTCAGGACCATCTCCTGCCCGACCTCGACTACCTCCGACGGACGCGCGATGCGGCGCCCGTTGCCGAGAGCGGATATCGGTATGAGACCCTCGACGCCCGGTTCAAGTTCGGCAAAGGCGCCGAACGGTTCGAGGCGCGTGATCTTGGCCGTGACGTTGGAACCCGCCGGCGAGCGCTCCGCAACGAGATCGAACGGGTCCGTCTCGGCGCCGCGCAGGCTGAGTGAGATGCGGTTGCGCTCCCAGTCGATCTCGCGGACGAGGACCTCGACCGTGTCGCCGACCTTGACTACGTCTTCCGGCTTCACATCGCGCCGCCAGCTGATCTCCTTGAGAGGGACGAGGCCCTCGGCGCCGCCGAGATCGACGAAGAAGCCGAAATCGACTATGCGCGTGACCTTGCCCTTGCATGTCGCGCCCTCTACGAGGTTGCTCTTGAGCTCCTCGCGCTTGCGGTCGCGTTCGCGCTCCTGCAGGGCGCGGCGGCTGACAACTATGTTGCGCTCCTCGGGATCGTACTCCTGGACGATGAACTGGAGCGTCTGGCCGACGTATGCCGCGCCCTTCTGGCGGTACATGGCGATCTGCGAATAGGGGCAGAAGGCGCGGTGGCCGGCGACGGTCACCTCGTATCCGCCGTTGACCTCGGACTGGACGCGCCCCTCGACGGGGAGACCCGACTCGCGGGCCTGGGCGAGCGTCTGGTCGATCGCGACGCTGGTGTCCTTGGCCGAGAAGAGGAATGCGCCGTTCTGGACCGTGACGAAGACGACGGACACGGAGTCGCCGATCTTGACGGGGATGCGGCCCTTCTCGTTGGTGAAGTCGGCCATCGGGACGAGACCCTCGTTCTTGGCCCCGACGTCAAGGACGATGTAGCCGCCCCTCGACGATATGACGCGCCCCTGGACCTTCTCGCCGGGGTTGAAACCCGTGCGGAACGAGGTGGTCTGGGCGTTGAGGAGCGCTTCGAATTCGGCCATGCGGGCCGATGGCTTGTGAGTGAACTTTGGCATTGTCTTTACCTTTGCTGATTGTTGTCCGCCATCAGGCGCGGCTTTGCCCGTAGTAGGCTGTGGAGCCGTGCTTGCGGCAGTAGTGGCGGTCTAGAAGTGACTGGTCGATGGGCGGAAGGCCCGGATCGAGCGCGAGATTGTGCCAGGCCATGAACGCCAGCTCCTCGAGGACCACGGCGTTCTCAACGGCCTTCTCCGGTGAGGCTCCCCATGTGAAGGGACCGTGGCTGCGGACGAGTGCGGCCTGGACCTCGGAGGGGTCGATCGAGCGCTCGCGGAAGGTCTCGATGATCACGGCGCCGGTCTCGGCCTCGTAGTGGCCAGGCTCGCCGCCTGTCTCGTCTGGGCGCAGGGCGCGTGTGCATGGGACCGCGCCGTGGAAGTGGTCGGCGTGCGTGGTTCCGAAGGCCGGCAAGTCGCGTCCGGACTGGGAGAAGATCGTGGCCCAGCGGCTATGCGTGTGGACCACCCCGCCGACGCTGGGGAAGGCCCTGTAGAGGGCGAGGTGCGTTGCGAGGTCGGAGGAGGGGCGGTACGAGCCGCCTATCTGCTCGCCGGTCTCCAGCGATACTAGCGCCATGTCCTCGGCCTTCATCGTTTCGTACGGGACGCCCGACGGCTTGATGGCGACTATGCCGCGTTCGCGATCGACGCCCGAGACGTTGCCCCATGTGTAGATGACGAGGCCGCGGCGGGGAAGCTCCATGTTGGCCTCGAATACGCGCTTTACAAGTTCTTTGTTCACAGTGGCCTCAATTCGTGTGTTTCGTGGCGGATGTGGGGGCTCCCGCGCTTCGCGGCTAGCGGTAGGTGGCGGGGTCTATGCCCATGTCGCGAAGGATCGCCCTTGCAGTTCCAGTGGGTATATTTCCCGAATGGCGCGGCACGACAACGCGCCGACTTGCGGCGTCCCGGTAGATGTAGTGGCTCCCGCTAGTCCCAGTATGCCTAAATCCGCGTTCGCGGAGGAGGCGGTCGGCGTCCTTGAAGGTCAGCGGCTTCATGCGAGAGCCATGCGTCGGCGTGCGGCGGTGGGCTTCGGCGTTATGGAAAAGGAGAAGCTGCGGAGGCTTGCGCCGCTGGCGCGGGCCTTCTCGGCGGCCTCGGCGACGATGTCCTGCAGGTACAGCCCGACGGCGTCCGCGATGTTGGCTTGGAGTTCGGCGAGGGTTCGCCCGTCCGTGTGGCACCCTGGAAGCGCGGGGACGGACGCGCAGTACACGCCGTCCTCGTCAACGGTAACTATGCAGTCCATTTTCATGTTCTGATTGTACCAAATGCCCCGCGCATCATGCGAGGCGCAGAAGGAAGTGGTTGCGCTTGCCGGAGCGGAGGACCGCGACGCGGCCTTCGACGAGGTCCTCGGCGGCGAGGACGCGGTCAAGCGCGGCCTTTTCGCCGTTGAGGAAGAGTCCGCCCTGCTGGGCGAGGCGTCTCGCCTCGCCCTTGGAGGCCGTCATGCCTGCCGCTGCGGCGACCTCGAAGACGGGCTTGCCGACGGCGTCCGCGACGGCGAGTGAGCCGGACTTGACGTTCTTGAAGATGCTCTCGAGCTCCGAGGCTGAAAGGCCCTCGATGGAGCCTCCGAAGAGGACGTCCGTCGCCTTGAGCGCCTGGCGGAGCCCCGCCTCGCCGTGGACCGCGCGTGTGACCTCCTCGGCCAGCACCTTCTGCGCCTCGCGCTTCTCCGGTTCGTCGCGGACGCACTTCTCAAGTTCGAGGATGCGCTCCTCGGGGAGGAACGTGAAGATGCGCAGGTAGCGGATCACATCGGAGTCCATCGCGCGCAGGAAGAACTGGTAGAAGTCGTAGCAGCTCGTCTTGCGGGAGTCGAGGAAGATGGCGTTGCCTTCGCTCTTGCCGAACTTGATGCCGTTTGAGTCGCAGACGAGCGGGAACGTGAGGCCGTATGCCTCGACACCGCGCAGACGGTGGATGAGATCGGTTCCGGCGGTGATGTTGCCCCACTGGTCGCTTCCTCCGACCTCGAGCGTGCAGCCGTAGGTGTCGTAGAGATGCAGGAAGTCGTTGCCCTGGAGTATCTGGTAGCTGAACTCGGTGAACGTCATGCCGCCGTCCGTGGCCTCAAGGCGCTTCTTTACGCTCTCCTTCGCAAGCATCTGCGGCACGCGGAAGTTGACGCAGATGTCGCGCAGGAAGTCGATGGCGTTGACGTCGCGGTACCAGTCGGAGTTGTTGACGAGGATCGCGGGATTGACCGGGTCGTCGAACTTCAGGAAGCGCGAGAGGTTCTCCTTGATGCCCTCGAGGTTGTGCTGCACCTGCTCCACCGTGAGCATCTTGCGTTCGGTGGACTTGCCGGACGGGTCGCCGATGAGGCCCGTGGCGCCGCCGACGAGGGCGATGACCTTGTGGCCGGCGCGCTGGAGGTGCGCAAGCATCATGATCGTCACGTAGTTGCCGGCCTGGAGGCTGTCGGCCGACGGGTCGAAGCCGGCGTATATGGTCATCGGCTTCTCAAGCGCCTTTTCGACTTCAGGGCTTGTGACGGCGTCCACGAGGTGACGGGAGCGGAGGAAGGAGAGAAGTGACATGGCTGTTTGCGTTAGGGTTTCAGGTTCAAACCATTACATTGTACACGAAAAGGCCGTTCGAGGTGGTATAATGACGCAACCCGCCGGACGATTGGGGGCCATGTGGCCGTCGTCCGGCTAGATGAAGAGAACCTGCGGGATAAGAACCCATGCCAATCGACAGACTAGAGCGAGTGAACGTGCTCGTGCGACGCGAGATAGCGTCGGCCATCCCGTCCGTGATGGCGAATTCCGGCATCGACCTGGCCGCGCTTATGGTGACCGGCGTGCGCGTGGCGAGCAACCTGCGCAACGCGACGGTCAGCGTCTCCATTCTCGGCCACGAGCACGAGCGCGGCGCCATGCTCGGCGCCCTGCGGTCGCGCCATGCCGAGTTCCAGAAGATAATAAACCGCAACATCCGCCTGAAGTACACGCCGGTCCTTCGTTTCGTCCTCGACGACTCAGTGGAGAAGGGCGACCATGTGCTTGACATCCTCTCCAAGATGGAAGGGGAGGAGGATGGGGGCGAAGAGTTGAAAGTTGAAGGTTGAAAGTTGAACGTGGAGACGAAGGGTTGAATGGTTGAAAGGTTGAAGGGTTGAATGAACGAGGACGGTCTTATTCTGATCGACAAGCCGATGGGGATGACGTCGGCGCAGGTCGTGGCGGCGGTGAAACGCCGTTTCCGCTTCGCCAAGGTTGGCCACGGCGGCACTCTCGACCCTAACGCGACCGGACTCCTTGTCCTTCTCGTGGGGAAGGGGACGGCGCTTTCGCAGCAGGTCATGTGCGGCGACAAAACCTACCAGGGCGAGATCCTTGTAGGGACCGAGACGAACACGCAGGACCTTGACGGCGAGGTCGTGGCCGAATTGCCGTACGACCTCGTTTCCGAGGAGAAACTGCGCTCGGCCATGAGCGAGCTGCGCGGCGACATATACCAGACGCCGCCCATGGCCTCCGCGATCAAGGTCGGCGGCGTCCCGCTCTACAAGCTGGCCCACAAGGGGCAGACGGTCGAGCGCGAGGCGCGCCTCATCCACGTCTATGACTTCCGTCTGCTCGCGTACGAGGCCCCCGTCGGGCGCTTCGAGGTCGTGTGCGGCAAGGGGACATACGTACGCACGCTTTGCCACGACGTCGGCAAGGCCCTTGGTTGCGGCGCATGCATGAAGTCGCTCCGCCGCATCTCCAGCGGGAAACTCCACCTCGATGACGCGATCACCCTGGACGCCGCCCTCGCGCTCGACCGCGACGCGCTTCTTGCCCGTATCATCCCGGCATGGAGGTACGCCCAGCAATGAACGAATACGAACTCGCCGGCATAGAGACGATAGCGCGCGGTGTCTGCATCAAGGACGGCCGCGTCCTTGTCTGCCGCAACAAATCCGTTGGCAATGTCTATCTTCCGGGCGGCCACATCGAGTTCGGCGAGACTGGAGCCGAGGCGCTTGAGCGCGAGGTCATGGAGGAGATCGGCGTGGCGTCGTCCGCGCGTGAGTTCCTCGGCTGCTGCGAGCACTCGTTCACGCAGCATGGCGGGAAGCCCCATGCGGAAATAAACCTAGTGTACGCGCTTGAAGCGCCGTCCCTGTCTCCCGACGCGCCTGTGCCGTCGCGGGAGGACTGGATATGCTTCGATTGGATCGCCTTGGCGGATCTGGACTCCTCAACGCTCGAGCCGGCGGTCCTGCGCGACAAGATAGCCACATGGCATGCGTCCCGCGAGGCATCCGCATCGCGTCTGGCGACGACGCCCCGCCATGGCGCCTAGTGAAAGGCCACGGACAATGACCACTATGAACAGCAATCCGCTCTCGATCGCCAGGGAGGATATCCTCCGTCGCGTAGGCCGCATCGAACAGGTCGCGTCGATCCGGCGCTATGTCATCGACGACGGCAAGGGCAGGGGCTCCCGCGCCTTCGAGGTGCGCAACGGCAGCGGTTTTGAGTTCACCGTCCATCCAGACCGAGGGCTCGACATCGGCGCCGCGTCGTTCAACGGCCTTCCTGTGGCCTGGACCACGCCAAACGGCACCGTCGCGCCCGCCTTCTACGACGATCGCGGAGCCGAATGGCTGCGCTCGTGGCAGGGCGGTCTTCTAACCACTTGCGGACTCCTCAGCGTCGGCCCGGAATGCGATACGCCGGAGGGCCACCAGGGGCAGCACGGACGCTTCGACAACATCCCTGCCGAAGGCGTCAACACCTCGTGCCGCTGGGAGAACGGGCGCTACGTGATGGAGGTGACCGGCGACATAGCCCATACCCGCGTCTTCTGCGAGAAGATCGTCTGCCATCGCACGATCCGCACGGTGCTCGGCGAGCCGTTTGTCGAAGTCGAGGATCGCTTCGAGAACATGGGCTACGAGCCGGTGCCGCTTACGCTCCTCTACCACATGAACCTGGGATGGCCGCTCGTAGATGAAGGGGCAAGACTCTTTGCTGCGGCCCACAAGGTCGTCGCACGCGACGCCAAGGCCGAGGTCGGGATCGGTGAATGGGACAGGATGATCGCCCCGTCGCATGGCTTCGCGGAGCAGGTCTTCTACCACGACATCCCCGCTGGCGCGGACGGCCATTCAGTCGTTTCCATGGTCAACGAGAAGCTTGGCATCTCTCTTGAGATATCCTTCGACAAGAAGGAGCTGCCGAACCTCGTCCAGTGGAGGATGATGGGCGAGGGCGAATACATCTGCGGCATCGAGCCGGCCAACTGCTACCCCGAAGGCCAGCCCGCCATCAAGGCCCGCGGAATGCTCCGCATGATCGCCCCGGGCGAGACGGTTTGCACCCATGTGCGCGCCGCTGTGCGTCGCTAGGGGGCGATAGTCTGGCTAGTCTTGCTAGTCTGGCTAGAGCGCGTGGCCATTAGATAGACTAGGACGACTAGGACGACTAGCAAGACTAAAACGGTTATGCAGCCCACTGCCATGAAAGCAACCCCGGAAGTCCTGAAGCGCCAGGATAACTGGCAGAACCTTTTCTTCTACAGGAAGAGTGATGCCCTTTATCTAATGACGCGCATTTTCTGCGAGCGTTTTCTGCCGAAGCATGGGGATAGGACTGTTGATCAGATGGTCCAGGCCGCACGAAGCGGCAAGCAGAACATAGTGGAGGGCCTTGCCGACGGAGTGACATCGACGGAGATGGAGTTACGCCTCCTCAATAGCGCATGACCGCAGCGCGTTTGGGCCGTCGCCAGACGCAGAACGAGGAAATCGCCGCGCTGAAAGTCAGAATCCGCGAGCTTGAAAAGCAGTTGGCGGCTTTGCGCCGCGCTGCGGCGCAAGAGAGCTGTAGATCGTCGGCTGGTGCCGCCGTGGGGCCAGACTAGTCGACCTAGTCAGTCAAGTCTTGCTAGTCTGCCTAGTCCGGCTAGATGCCGATGTTGCACGGCCCTTCAGCCCGTTCAGAAGAGGCCCTTGTAGCGCTCCGCGCACCTGTAGCTTCTTAGCGCCGCTCTGCGGCGCACCTCTCTAGGAAGACTAGCTAGACTAGCCAGACTATAGCGCCCCGCGCACCTGTAGCTTATTGGCGCCGCTCTGCGGCGCATGGGGCTACCGCACGGAGATTATCGTGTGCTTCCAGTCGAAGTACCAGGCCACCTCAAGGTCGTCGATGCCAACGGGAACAGCGTTGCCGCCGGCCGAGTTCTCCCATCTTAACATGAGGACCTGCCCGGGCCTGACTGCGTACTCGCCCTTGAGCGACAGCGTTCCCGAGAAAGTGTTTGTGTACTGCGGATCCATCGCCTGGGCACTTTTTGACAAGTCGGGATCGAAATAGAACTCTTCGTGTGCCTTCCACCCGGCGGAATCCAGCGCAATGACCGAATTGGATACCGCATGGGCAAACTGAAGTTGAGTCCAACCCTTGCCATAACGGAACTGATGGGCGGTAAACTTCACGTCAACGCTTGAAACCTTGTAGTGACTGGTGTTTGTAAACGCAACGGCGAAGCGGCAGTCTGCATCCCAGTAGGAATTTTTTGATCCTAGACCGCGGTTTGAAGCCTCGCCCTTCTCCGAACCGAACGAGAATACGCCGGTAGCAGAGCTGTTGGCTCCGTATCCCCACGGCTGTATCTCACCATTCTCAAATGGGATGCCGTAATGAATAACATACCACCCCGGCAATGTGCGGCCATCCCACCATGTGCGTTTCCACCAAGGATCATTTCCTCTTGACGGAAGCGAGTTGAAGTCCTGCGTATACGAACCATGCGTATCGCCTGTCATCGGAATCGCAGGGACAAACTCGGGATAGTCCTGAAGGGATATTGAAAGGGAAGCGGACCATGCGGATGTCGTTTCGCCGCGCACCGCCTGAAGCGAGTATGTGTAGTTCGTCGTCGCGCAACCAGTGATGTTGGTTGGGAAGTCCGTGGCAAGAATACTATATTCATCTGTGACGGAGACATTCCCGTTGCCATCGTCCTCAATAGGATGTGTGACGCGTAGAACGTATGACTCCGCCCCTGGCGTCTCCTTGTTAATGTACGCCACAAAGGAGGTCGAACTCCAATCCGCCAGTATGCTACCGTTCTTGAGCGCAGGCGTGGCAAGGCCGACATAAACGTCGAAGTCCGACTCCGCAGTGCCGTCCATGTCGGTTGCGTAAGCCGTGAAGGCGAAGGTCTTGCCGATGTCGGCCACGGCGGGGGCGAAGCGGAAGACGAGGTTTGAGAAGGAGTAGGTGCCGGCCGGGGCTTCAGCGACGTGCTGGACGTTCGTCGCGGTGATGGTGTCGCCGTCCGTTGCCGTGAGCGCAAGCGTCACCACGTTCGTGCCGCCAAAGGCGATAGATTGGTTGGCGATTTCGGCGATGATTGGCGCGGA
>JAFSZJ010000122.1 GCA_017458965.1 Kiritimatiellia bacterium
AGATAATAGATAATAGATAATAGATAACAGGGAAGAGGAAACGGGAAGAGGCGGGGGGATGAGTGGCGTTTCGATTTCGTTGATTTCGTTGGTATTGCCGATTTCGTCGAAAGGAGAGCCGTAGTCGGGGGGCGGTGCAAGGAGCCGTCAGGCGTTGCCGCTATCGCGGCGGTTGTGGTACAATATCATGCATCTCGGATTGCCTACAGGTTGGCGGTCCGGGCATTCATCAATCAAGGAGTACGCAATGCTCGAAAAGCTGTTCAAGCTCGACCAAGCCAAGACCAACGTCCGCACGGAATTGCTGGCAGGCCTCACGACGTTCATGACGATGGCCTACATTCTGGCCGTCAACCCCAACATCCTTTCCGTGGCGGGAATACCGCGCGGCGGCGTCTTCGTCGCCACGGCCCTCGCGGCGGTCATCGGAACCCTACTGATGGCCTTCCTCTCCAACTACCCGTTCGTCCTCGCCCCTGGCATGGGCCTGAACGCCTTCCTCACATTCGGCGTCGTCATCGGCATGGGATACAGCTGGCAGTTCGCTCTGCTCGCGGTCTTCGTCGAGGGCCTGGTCTTCCTCGCCCTTTCGCTGACGCCCGTCCGCGAGGGCATCTTCAACGCAATCCCGATATCCCTCAAGAAGGCCGTCGCGGCAGGTATCGGCCTCTTCATCTGCTTCATCGCCCTCCAGAACTCCAAGGTGGTGGTCGATAGCGGCGCGACGCTCGTGGACTGCATCAGCTTCCGCGACGTACCGTTCCACACGCAGGGCATCTGCGCCATCCTGGCGCTCGTAGGCACCATCGCCACCGGCGTCATGCTGGCGGCCAGGATCCGCGGCGCGATCCTCTTCGGCATTCTCTTCACGTGGATCCTCGGCATGATCTGCCAGGCCGCCGGCATCTACGTCGCCGATCCGGCGACCGGATACTTCTCCCTCTATCCGAGCTTCACGTTCGCCGGCATCAAGGACTCCTTCCGCGAGTTCGGCACCACGGCCGGCGCCCTCTTCGACTCCGCCTCGTGGACCCACACCAAGGACGGCGCGGTCATAGCCTCCGGATGGAGCCTGGTCAAGTCCATCGACTTCTTCGTCGTCATGTTCGCCTTCTTCTTCGTCGATCTCTTCGACACCCTCGGCACGCTCATCGGCGTCTCGATGAAGGGCGGGTTCCTCGACAAGGACGGACGCCTCCCGCGCATCTCCGGCGCCCTCTGCGCCGACGCGATCGCGACGAGCGTCGGCGCCTTCTTCGGCACCTCGACGACGACGACCTACGTCGAGTCGGCCTCTGGCGTCGCGGCCGGCGGCAAGACCGGCCTCACGGCCGTCGCGGCTGCGGTCCTCTTCGCCCTCGCGCTACTCCTCGCCCCGATATTCCTCGCGGTGCCCGGCTTCGCCACGACGCCCGCGCTCATCGTCGTCGGCTACATGATGCTCTCCTCCGTCGCGGACATCGACTGGAACGACGTCGGCGAGAGCCTCCCCGCCTTCATCGCCCTCGCGTGGATGCCGTTCACCTACTCGATCTCCGACGGCATCATGTTCGGCATCATCTCCTACACGCTCGTCAACCTCCTCACCGGCAAGTCCGCCAGAGTCCACTGGCTGATGTACGTGCTCACCGTCATATTCATCGCAAAGTACGCGCTGATGTAGCAGCCACGCGCCATACGGCCCATGGCGTCCGCCATCCACGGCGGACGCCTGATGGGCGGCGCACGACGGACAGGACATGCCAGCCCCCTCGCAATTCGACTTCAAGTACGCGGTGGACAACACCGAGGTGCTGCTCGCGCCGAAGCGCCACATCGAGACCTTCGGTAACACGATCATCAACTACTCGCACGTCGCGGAGCTGATGGACGGCGTAGGGCAGGTGCGCGTCCGCGAGGGGCGCATGCAGGCGATGCGGCCCCAGATCATCACGCCGTCCGCATACGCCAAACTCAACCTCGACGGCTTTGGCCCCGAGGCCGAGCGCTACCTCTCGTTCCTTCGCGAGCACGAGGACGACATCCACATCCTCGAGTACGGCTACTCCCTCAAGCAGGAGGCCTTCAGCGAGGAGGTCATCACGGATTCCATCCAGAACGTGCTGTCGCGCGTCCAGAAAGACGTCACCGCCCGCAACGACCCGTTCAGCGCGGTCGTGAAGGGCGTGGACAGCCCGTGGGACGTGTGCCTCGTCCGCCTCTTCTGGATCGTGACGCGCTCATCGGTGGCGGACAACGTCCGCGAGATGAAGGCGCGACACCTCTTCGAGCGCGAGGAGGGGATCCCGCGCGGCGTCCGCGAGGAGATTGAAAACGCCTTCGCTGCTGCAACAGCCGACCGGTCCCTCGTCAAGTCGCTAGGGGCGCTGCTCCAGAAGCACGGCGTGTTCGACCAGTACCAGGACAGGTTCTTCGCGCTTGTCAAAAGTTGAGCAGTTCGGTAGTTGAGTAGTTGAAGGGTTGACGAGTGCAGATTTTTGAGATAGTGATGCTGCTTTGCTTTGCGGCAAGCTGGCCGTTCAGCATCATCAAGGCGATCAGGACTAAGGTCGTGGCGGGCAAGAGCCCGCTTTTCATGACCCTGATTGAAATCGGCTACGTCTCGGGCATCCTCTACAAGGTGACGAGCCCGACCCCGGACTGGCGCGTCTGGCTCTATGTCCTGAACTTCATCATCATCGGCACCGACCTCGTCCTGTACTTCATCTATCGTCCACGCCACGGCAACGACCACGCCGCGTAGCGGCATGGAGTTGGCTAGTTGGGGAGTTCACGCAAGAATCGCCGCGATAGCCGCGACGCGCCACGCGACAGACCATGCGATGCCGCGCCATGACGGGCGTTGCGGCAAACCGACGGATGGCGGATGGAGCGGGAGCATTGCCGCAAGCACCCCGAAAGCCTTCAGCATTCCGAGCGCCTTGTCACAACTCCCGCCATTCGCGACCGTCGTGTGAAAAATGCGCGGAAGCGCTATGGCGAGCGCGATGACAATGAAGGCGGAAGTCCTCCACGGAGTGATGACATCCGACAACGATGGCGGCGCCTGTTCGCCGCAGTAGGGGCAGAGACGCCCATCCCCGCGCAGAGGCCTTCCGCATGATGGGCAACTTCTCACCCCTTCAACCCTTTAGCTTCGCCATGACCAGCTTCAGGTCTTCCCAGCACGCACGCTTGGCGGACGGGTTGCGGAGGAGGTAGGCCGGGTGCATGGTGGGCATGAGGGGGATGCCCTCGAACTGGCGCCACTTGCCGTGGATGCGGAGGATGCCGGTTTCACCAAGAAGACCTAGGATCGCCGTATTGCCCAGGGCGACGATGAAGCGCGGCCTGACTATGGCGACCTGGCGCTTGAGGAACGGGATGCAGGCGGCCATCTCCTGCGGCGTGGGGGTGCGGTTGCCCGGCGGCCGGCATTTGCAAATGTTGGCTATGAAGACCTCGTCGCGGGTGTAGCCCATCGCGGCAATCATCTTCGTGAGGAGCTGTCCTG
Organism: Kiritimatiellia bacterium; assembly: GCA_017458965.1. Taxonomy (GTDB): domain Bacteria; phylum Verrucomicrobiota; class Kiritimatiellia; order RFP12; family JAAYLN01; genus RGIG3612. The sequence goes on from JAFSZJ010000122.1 coordinate 3,494, forward strand.
CGCGTCCGACGAAGGCCAGCCCCTGCGCGTCCTCGTCCGCGCCTGGCGCCTCGCCAATGAACATGATCGGCGGACTGTCGGCGCATCCCTGTCCCGGCACCACCTTGTTGCGGCCATCGACAAGACCGCATGCGCGGCAAGCCTCGCATTCGGCGGCTATCGCCGCAAGGGTCTGGAGGTCGGGAGGTCGGGAGGTCGGGAGGTCGGGAGGTCGGGAGGTCGGGAGGTCGGGAGGTCGGGAGGTCGGGAGGTCGGGAGGTCGTGGAGTTGAAGTGTTCAAAGGTGGAAGGGTTGAAGGTGGAACGCTATTTGACTCTGTGAGATTTGAAATCTGAGATTTGAGATGCGTTGGCGCCGCGACAGCGGCGCCAACGCCAGCGCGCAGCGCCACAAGCGCCTCCCTCTCGACTTCCACGACGCGTTCGCCGCACTCGGCCTTGTAGCGCAGATAGTCCGAGACCTGGTCGATTATTTGGTCGATGTCGTTCATGTTGACGCGCCGTAAGCGCACGGAAAGTATATCATGTCGCCATGCGATTTCTTGTCACAGCCGGCCCGACCCGCGAGCATCTCGACCCCGTCCGTTTCCTGTCCAACCGCTCCACGGGCAGGATGGGCTTCGCCGTGGCCGCCGCAGCCGCCGCCGCAGGCCATGAGTGCCTCCTCGTAGCAGGTCCCGTCTCCCTCCCCACCCCTGACGGCGTGGAGCGCGTAGACGTCGTCTCCGCGCTCGAGATGCTGGACGCCGTCAAGTCGGGCCTCGAGGACGCGGACGCGCTCGTGATGTGCGCCGCCGTGGCCGACTGGCGGCCAAAGGCCTTTGCGCCGACCAAGCTCAAGAAGGAGGGGATGGCCCCTGTCATAGAGCTTGAGCGCAACCCCGACATCCTGAAGTCTATAGCCCCAATGAAGGGCGGCCGCATATTCGTCGGCTTCGCGGCCGAGACGGGCGATCCCTGCGAGGAGGCGACGCGCAAGCTCGCGGCCAAGGGACTCGACATGATCGTCGCGAACGACGTCTCGAAGCCAGATAGCGGCTTCGCGGTCGACACCAACCGCGTCACTTTCTTATTCCCGTCGGGGCGACGGACGTACCTCCCGCTTCTGAAGAAGTCGGAGGTCGCCGCACGAATCGTCGCGGCGGTCGAAGCGATGGCGTAGGACTGCCCCGCGCGAAAGCGCGGGGCGGCGACCGTGCCTATTCGGGGATCTTCTCGAGGGTGAACATGCCCTCGTAGTGGTCGGGACGGTTTATCCAGAGACCATCCGTGAAGTCCGGGAAGGCCACAGGCAGCCCGCCCATCGCCACGGACGATTCGCTGAGAGCCGTCACGACCATCCACGACGCCGTGTCATAGACGTCGATGGGCGTCTGCGTTCCCTTCTGCACGGCCTCGATGAAGGCGCGCAGGACGAGATAGTCCATGCCGCCATGGCCGCCGCGAAGCCCGAACTCCTCGTACTCTACCCAGAGAGGGTGCTTGTACTTCTCGATGTAGTCCTTCTCCGGTTCCCACGAATGCGTCCACTCGCCTGGATGTATCGGCGACATGCCGTCGAAATAGACATGCGCGCCGTCTTCCTGCCAGATACCCTTCGTGCCCTGAATGAGGAAGCCGCGCGAATAGGGGCGCGGGAGGGTGCAGTCGTGCTTGAGGGCGATCGTCTCGCCGTTGGCGCACTTGATCATCGTCGTGACGATGTCGCCCTCGTTGATCTGCGAGGCCGGCAGCGGGGAGTCTGGACGGTGCTCCGCGTACCAGGCGCGAAGGCCGGCGGCCTTGGAGGCTATCGCAGATAGCGAGACCATGCGGTTGCCGCGGTTGATGTCGAGGCACTTGGCGATCGGCCCGAGCTCATGGGTCGGGTAGAGCTCGCCGTTGCGGTGGTGGAAGTTGTCCTGGCGGTAATGGCGGTTGACGTCGCCGTTGCCGACTTCGTCGCGCAGGTCGTGGAGATAGCCGCCGCTCGCGTGGACCAGCTCGCCGAAGAGGCCCTTCTTCACCATGTTGAGCGCCGTCATCTCACGGACGTCGTAGCAGCAGTTCTCGAGGAGCATGCAGGGCTTGCCGGTCTCCTCGCTCGTGCGCACGAGCTTCCAGCACTCCTCCACCGACGATGCGCCGCCAACCTCCATCGCCACGTACTTGCCGGCCTTCATGGCCTCGCACGCGATGCGGATGTGTGTCTGCCACGAGGTCATTATGACGACCGCCTCGATGTCGTCGCGTTTCACGGCCTCAAGGTAGTCGGTGGTGCCGTCCGGACGGAAGCCCTGGACCTCCTGGCACTTGTCGCATGCCTTGTCGATGCGGTCCTGGTACGTGTCGCAAATGACCGCTACCTTCACGTCGGGCATGTCGATCAGCGTGCACATCTGCCAGAAGCCGCGTCCGCCGACGCCGATTATCGCTATC